>JBFMDD010000365.1:0-3541 GCA_040754115.1 bacterium | reverse complement strand
AGTTTTCAAAGAGCTAAGATAGTAATTTCGCAGGGGTAAAAATTTAATCCCATTTTTTACTCCCTTTTTAATTAAAAATATTCGTAAGTCTTGTATTTACAAGTAGCGCCGGGGTCGTATCAACAATTTATTCAATAAACATTCCTAACTCTATCAGTTACTGATACTTATATAAATTCTTATCTTTAATCTCAATTTTTTAGTAGACCCCTGCGCTATTATAATCAAACTAAGAAATATTCAGGATCAGTTGTTATAGGTATATTACCAATTGTTGCCACCCTTGTCAAGCATTTTTCACATAATTCATAAAATCTGACACTATCTTCTTTTGTAACAACAACTTTTTTTATTCGTTCTTGCAATTTTATTAGTTGGCTCTGTGTAAGATTACATTCAAAAACACTAAATTGGACACGCTTACCATAACTCTCTAATATTTTACTTATTTTAAGCCAGCGCTTATCATCCAGAACATCATACGAAATTACAATAAACATCATCGAACCCTCATTGGTCTATATTCACTCTTATCTCCTCGAATATATTGTACCAACTCCTGCACCTGCAAATCAATGCATCTACGGTAATCTACATGGAATTTAGTATAAGGATGGATAATCTGCGTATGCATCTTATCCTCGAAATGTTTGATAAAAATCTTTCTTGCTTCATCTCGAAGCAGGCATGGAGTGTTTGGCTCTTTTAATCTATAGAAATCTTGCTCTTTTAAAATATTAGAGTTAATGAGATAAATAATCAGTGAATCTATAATCGGTGCCCTTAACTCCTCTATTATATCCGAGGCTAATGCTGGATGTCCCTCCCTTATTCCATGAAAATATCCTATATAGGGATTAAGTCCATGTACTCGCAAGATAGAGAAGATGTTATAAAACAAAAGTGTATAGCCAAATGATAATAGACTATTTACAGGGTCTGTTGGTGGCCTTTTGATTCTCTTTTCAAAACCAAAGTCACATTTTAACAAATCATCAAATACCCTAAAATAACATGCAGTAGCAGAACCTTCAAGACCTCTTACCTGAGTAAGTGTAGTAGCTTTAGGTACTTTATCTAAGATTTTAGACAAGGAATTAATCTCCACTTCTACTTCCGGTAAATTCAATCTTCGGTTGTGTCTTTGTAGAAGAACCCTCTGATTATGAATTTTCCCTTCTACAATTGCTTTACCTAATTTAAGGCAAAAATCAGGCTCTAATGTTCTTAAAAACTGGTCTTGTTGCAAACCAATATTGACAAATTCTGTCGATTCAAGTCTGCCATAATAATTACCTTTACTTGATAGGAAGGTAATTGGAATCTTCTCTTTCAAACAATAGGTCATAACTGGTGTAGTTAATGTACAATTGCCAAGGATAATAATCTGGGCTATCTTAATAGCTGGTATTTCCAGCAGTACCTTATCATTTTTAGATACTACAAACCGCTCATCTTGTTTGCTTAAAACTGCACCTTGTTCTTGAAGATAAAGTGTTCGCATAAATGGTGAAATAGTAGGTTTTGCCTCTTTATATTTTGCAATTGTCTCATCAGGCATCTTTGAAGATTGAGTAGTTACTATCTGGTTAATATCCAGCCCTCTTTCTTGAAGAGCAGAAGCAAGTACCTCTCCCATTAAAGTACAAGGAGTGAATTTATCAACCTTGATAGTTTCAGTCTCTGGAGTGCAAAGACTTATCTTTGCCTGGGTCATATCCTTTTTAATTGGTTGTTTTTCTTTATCCTTTTTCTTAGTAGATGGTGGCAAAACTACACTTCTAACAAACAACGCCCCTAAAAACTTAAATCCATGATTAAAAGTAGTAATTGATGTCTTTGCCTCATCAAGTCTTAGCCGAATTTCTTTAAGTAATTCTGATGTAAGTTTTAAGGCCCGTTCAGCTTTGGGTCGGCTTTTACACAGAATCAAAAAATCATCTGCAAACCTAACCAATTTATAGTCCTCCTCAAGTAATGTCTCATCAAACTTATCCAGATACAAATTAGCCAAAAGTGGTGAGATAGGCGAACCTTGCGGTAGCCCTTTTTTAGGTTTAATAATGGTATTTCCATCAACTATTTCTGACTTAAGCCACAATTTTATAAGTTTTTGTACATCTACATCCTTAATTATCTCTGAGAAGCGAGTAAGAAGTAAATCATGGTCAACTTCATCAAAGTAAGAATCAATATCTGCATCCACTACCCAGGTATAACCAGCTTCACGATAGAAGTTAATCTTATCAATGGCATCATAAATAGACTTACCATGTCTAAATGCAAAACTTACTTGTTCAAACTCAGCATCGATTATTGGCTCAAGGACAATAAGTGTAGCTACCTGGGCTACTCTATCACGAATAGTAGGTACACTTAGCGGCCTTTTACTTCCATCTTCCTTCTCCATATAAAATCTGAGTAGTCGATGAGGAGTATAAATCTTATCATGTAGAGCTTTTTGTAGCAGGAGAAGATTTTCTCCAAGCTCTGAGGCAAATTTTTCAATACTTACTCCATCTACACCTGCACAACCATGATTTTCTTCCACCCTATCCCAGGCTGAAAGTAGATTTTCATAATTATAGATTTTTGAGTAAAGTTTCATGTTAGTATCCTTTTTCAGAACTGTTTGGTAAAGCTAAAGCTTTACACTCCAGATTTATTGCCTAAAACGGATTATGGTCAAATATGACTACTTCACCTGTAACTGGAGATGAGTAAGTCAATTTAACTGCTTTGCCATGCAATACATGAGCAATAACTAAATATAACCACACCGGTGCTTGACCAGTCAAAGTAACTTCATTTCCCTCCCCGGCTAATTTTAATGCCTTTTCAATATATTTAGGAATCTGGTCAAGTTTAGCCGTCTGTCCAAATATTTCTTTTAGGTCTATTTTCACATTATCCATATTAACTCTCTCTATACTTAGGTGGAATCGTTTTAATTAATTCCCTATTAAGCGTAAAATGGAATATATATTTCCCTTCTTCTCGTCCAAAGAGTTTTACCGGCACCCAATTATCAACAATAGCACCAATTGGTGCCATTAAGGTTACAGGGCCTCCATAAAACAATAGTATTTCTTTAATATCTCCTCTTTTCATCAAATCAAAAAATCTCGACTTTATCTCATTAAATATCTGAAGTAATTCTTTACCTGAGAACTCACCTATTTTTGAGTATGCTATCACTAAAGGCACATCAGGGAAATTTGTATTTAAAAAATCTTGCACAGCCTCTTCAGGATTTAGTCCCACTCCTATTGAGACTGCCACCCTACCTTCTGATGAAGGGGTAAACATTAATAATTTTCTTCTTCTGGTGTATCGTATCCAACCTCTCATCATAGAGAATATAGCCCATCCCCAACAAAGGAGTGTTCCTATATTTACACACCAACTAAGAAGTTGTTAATGGCAAACCAAAATTGACCCACTTTTGGCAATGGAAATTGACCCACCCATGTAAAAAATCAGATCAAAAATGAACAAATTTGGCAATGAAAATTGACCCACCCCCGGATATAAAGATTGA
>JBFMDD010000364.1:0-2622 GCA_040754115.1 bacterium | reverse complement strand
TTTCAATTTCCACTCCCTTTTCTAACCGCAAACTTTCAAACAATAGTGAACCATCTCGTAATATTATATATTATCTTTACTATCTTGTCAATAAAAATTCTATAAAATCAGCAATTTCCATCTCAAACCAAGTAAGTGTTCAGAGTATCTGAACTTGTACAAAATGCGATTTCTAAATCACCGGCCATAAATTATATGCTTGTAAATTTATGGTTTCATGAAGGACTACACCTGCAATGCCATGATTTAAGTTTATGGAACTTATCATTTCTTTAATTATTTTTCGTGGTTTGGTAGGTAAAATGGGTATTTTTTGAGGATATTTTTTATTAAAATCCCATAATAAAAACCAGGGATAAATCTTACACTTATCATAAAAATCCTTATATTCATTATCAAAAGAGGTTATCCAATCCTCTCCAAGCCATTCCCATATATCCTGTCCTACGCCAAAGATTAATTCATCAATTATTCCTTTTTTAATCCATTGTCTCCAATTAAACTTTATTTTTGCCATTGGGGAGGCGCCAGGGATAGATAAATCATCTCGATGATTTATTCCTACACACAGTGCCATATTTTTCTTTTTTAGCTCTTTTTTAACCTGTTGTAAAAATAGAGTAAAATATTCACCTTGAAGTTCATACCACAACTCTTTATCAAAATCTTCCTTTAAGATATTAATTCCATACCTTTTTTCATATTCTTCTACAATCGGTTGATTATATCCAAATTTATCTGGAGCGGTTGAATATTCAGAATGTGCAGCATGACTACGAGTACATAAATAGATTCCCGCTATGTCATAGTTACTAAGTTCTTTGATTTGCATAAGTCTATGTTGTCTTACCTGTGGATAGGTATAGCATAAAACCCCTTTGAAACACTCTTTTCCATCTCGGCTTACAAAAAGGTACTCAGGATGCTTAAGTGAGAATGTGCTTTGTAAACCTGGATAATAATCATCAAACAAGGTTACCCAGGGATATATTTTTAAATCAAGACTATGAGCTATTTCACATGCTACCTGGAGTGGGTCAAATTTACTAAGAATCTTAGCCAATTTATTACCTGGATGATTATTTTTTAGCCCACCGTCAAATACCGTTCTTACTTTGCTATGATATGCTACCTTACCACATACGGATACTCGCCAGAAAATAGTATTTGCTCCTACTTGCTTACATTTTCTTAGTAAATATTCAATTCTCTTCTCATTATACAATCTTTTATAAAAGCCAACATGGTCATAATAATCTACATTTAAAATCAATTCTTTTACCACCTTTTATTTTGGTTTCCTCTGTATCTTTGGGGCAAGGATTTCTTGTCTAATTGCTTCTTTAACTGCATTCAAATGTACCCTTCCAGCACAATGGAGGGTATCTTTCTTACCCGTGCAATTAAATTGTGCAAACAAACCTGCTTTTTGTGGTGCCTCTTCAATTGTTATGCCAATTAGTCTTTTTGCTACTTCATCGGTTGCACCGCAAGGAGCAGTAGTTATAACTGCGGCTTTTTTTATACTCCCTGCCTCTATTTCCAACTTAAATCTTGGCAGACCAAAAATATCTACAATATCTACAGAACACAAGCAGGTTAAAGAAATAACATTAGGTAATGAAATTTGCGACTTAGTAAATATTTTCTTTGCCTCTTTTAGTAAATGTGGTATTTCAGGATGATTAGTATAATCTAATACTACATCCGCTCTTTTTGCCTCTTGCGGAATAATTGGTTCATCTTCGATAACTGTAGGTAGATTTTTTAGCTTAAATTGCTTGACTTCAAGGTTAGATTTTTCACTGGCTAATTTAACAAAATTATCCGCACAAATGCTTTCACCCAATACTACTACTAATTTTTTCACAACATTACCTCTTACACTATTTCTCAAAAGTATTATACATTATAAATTATCATTTAGCAAGGAAATTTTGTAACCGTTCAGGTGTAAGTAAGGGAAAATGGAAAAGTAGGGAAAAAGGGGAAAATATTAAAGAATTTCATTTCAAATTTTAATTTTCAGTGATCAGTATGTTCAGTGAGCAGTGATCAGTATGTTCACTGCTTACTGCTGACTGTTCACTCCTCACTGAGTATACTGAATATACTTTTCTCTCAAAAAGAGGAACTTACTTTTGCAAAGACTATAATGTGGGAACGACCAGAACAACTATCAAATCCCTATACATAAAAATAAAAAATAAAAATAAATTTCCCATTTTCCCACTATTTCCCCTTTTCCCTTATTTACACCTTTAGACCTGTACGGTTAAGTTCGCTAATGAAAATGAAGCTTTCATCTCACACTACAAAGAAAGACAGAAACTGATAGAAATATAAGGGAAATTTATAGAAATTGATTGAAATTGGTAGCAAAAAATAATGAATTCCCATAAATTTTTGCTTCGCAACATTTTTCGAATTCAACCAATTTCAATTTATTTCTATCTTGCATTGTGTGATTTAACTCTCTTAAAAACTGATACATGAGTCTTTATTATTCTAACCGTACAGGTGGAACAGGTCTGAAGAATGAAAATTCTTCGCACATAGATTCACACCTCTAACTCATTGATTTTCCTTACCTAATTGAGCATATAACCCATCACCTTTTAT
>JBFMDD010000363.1:0-9496 GCA_040754115.1 bacterium | reverse complement strand
TTTACTACCAATTTCAATCAATTTCTATAAATTTCCATTATATTTCTATCAGTTTCTATTTTTCTTGTAGTGTGAGATGAAAGTTTCATTTTCATTAGTGAACTTAACCATACAGGTCGAAATTTTTGGAAATGGGAAGAGACATGGTATTCCCCCTTAAGGGTAAAAAGGTTAATAGTGTTTTTAAGAAAGAGGTTTATAGTGAGAGTCTATAATTAACCCTTTATTCATCAGAACATTGCCACATAGTCTTTTGGGACCTCTCCTGCATACTCTATGGCAATTCTATCTTTCTCCTTGAATGGGAGATGAGAGACCCTTTTATTGGACTTTGCAGCTCATCTATTTCAACATCCCCTAACAATAACCACTCCCCCACCACCCAATACCTTTTTCTTAAAACCTCAATCCTTTCTTGTTCCATCTTTTCCTCTCTTCACAAAAGCCTTAATTTGGCAACCCTCGGGTCAACAATTACCTCATCATGCTCAAAGTCAAGCTTTATTCTCCATGCTTGAAGGGTTTTGGCGCCAATAATCACATCATCAGAGAGTTTTTCAATGAGCATAAATTCATCAGATAGGCGAAAGCTATTGATGTGGAAATTGAGGCTTACCCTTTCTTTTGCGGTAACCTTTCTTTCTTCTTCTGCTGTTCCAAAATCCATAGGTTCAGGTAATGGCTCAGACCTTCCTAACTCATTTGCCAATTCTGGTTTAATGCATGAGTAGGTAGAACCAGAATCAAATAAAGCAATTAGCTCTTTTGAGCCTTTTGACCCAGCCAATCTAATAGGTTTCTCAATAACCATAATTCCTCACCCCCTTTTATGCTACCTGAAGACTCTCGGATAAAATTGGGCGTTGATTTTATTAGCCTTCCAAACAGACAATTTTCTTTTCACCCCCACCGAAGGAACAAGAATCAAGGTACAAGGAACAAGATTACTCTACCCTGCTCCTCGATCCTTGAACCTTGAACCTTATTTTTATCCGAGAATCTACGCTACCTTCACAAAAGCCTTAATTTGGCAACCCTCGGGTCAACAATTACCTCATCATGCTCAAAGTCAAGCTTTATTCTCCATGCTTGAAGGGTTTTGGCGCCAATAATCACATCATCAGAGAGTTTTTCAATGAGCATAAATTCATCGGATAAGCGAAAGCCATTGAGGTGAAAATTAAGCCTTACCGCCTCTTTTGCAGTAACCTTTTCCCCCTCCTTTACTGTCCCAAATTCCATGGGTTCAGGTAGAGGAAGGATAACCTCAAGCTCACCCGCCAATTCTGGTTTAATGCAGGAGTAGGTAGAACCAGAATCAAATAAGGCAATTAGCTCTTTTGAGCCTTTTGACCCAGCCAATCTAATAGGTTTCTCAATAACCATAATTTTATTATCTCACCCCCTTTATGTTTTGCCAAGAAATATTTCTTTTTCCATTTACACACCAGATTGAAATACCAAGTCTTATCGAAAAACGCAAAAGGTTAGATAATATATTTTTGGCGGAGAGGCTGGGATTTGAACCCAGGGTAGAGCTATGAAACCCTACAACTGCTTAGCAGGCAGCCCCGATCGTCCACTCTGGCACCTCTCCACGGATAGGTAACTAGTACTGTGTTAAGTAAATTTTTTCACAGTTTTCGATATTGAGGCAAAAATGCTCAATATCAGCTTATAATTAAAGGAAATAAGTTGAAATTAATAGAAATTTATGGAAATTTATTGTTCTTTGGTCACCAATTTCTATTCCCTATTGCTAATACTTTAATGACTGACTGCTTATAATCTCTTAAACTGTGAAAGAACTTAGCTAACACGGTACTAGTGTCGTGTTGAGGAAGTTTTGCACTATTTTCAGAGATTATCACCTATAAGCAGATATAGGTGGTGGGTGGTGAGTAGTGGGTGATAGGTAATGGGTAATATTCCTACTCCCTACTACCCACTACCTACTACCCATAACCCATAACCTAAAACCTATTTCGAGTTCTATGACACGATACTGGTGCAAAACTTAGTCAACATGACACTAGTGCTTTGTCACATTAATTATTAAATCTAACCACAGAGAACACAGAATTTAAGAAAATAAGAAGATGAGAAGATAAGAGGATGAGATTTTTAAATCTTGATTTCTCAATTTCTTATCTTCTTAACCTCTTCCTCCTTCGTGACCTCTGTGGTTTAATTCCTTTAATAATTTCTGTGACAGAGCACTAGTAATTGGTTATAACGGTGATTAGTTACTATTTAACCAGTTACTAATTAACCAATCACCAATCTGGCGGCGGGAGTAGGATTCGAACCCACGGGTGAGTTACCCCACCAACGGTTTTCAAGACCGCCGCAATCGTCCACTCTGCCATCCCGCCTAATGGAGAAAGTGGGTAGGTAAGAAAGTGAGAAGGTGAGAAAATTATCTCTCACTTTCTCACCTTCCACACTTCTATTCTGTCTAAAATCTCGCTGTACAGGAGAGGAAATGAGTTCCTTCTCCATAACTTTCTAATAATGCATAATCCATGTCATATTTTACATCTTTAAAAAGCTTTTTCAACTCTATCCCTTTAAGTCCAAATCCTATTGTATGATAGTATTTACTCAAAAGACCTGCTCTAATGGCAATCTTATCCGTACACCAGCGCTCAAAACCTATCCTTACCTCGCTCTGCCCCTCTCCTATATCTGTAGTATATACATCTTTCAGTCTAAAGTAGTAAACATCTATAGCAAAAATGGTCTTTTCATCCGGTCTCCATGCAATGCCTGGTTTAATATTTTTTCTCCATGCAAATTCGTAGATAGGAGAGTCCTCTCCATAGTTTACAGTAGATTCATTAAAATTTTGTATTATAAGTCCAATTGAAAACTCCTTATTAACATAATACAAAACACCTACATCATACTCTATAAAATCCACAGTATGTCCTGTAGGTTCACAATTAGACCACCTAAGATTAGTAGTAACTGTTCCTCTTAAAAGAGATGAACTCCTTTTTCGAATGTTAACACCCAGCGCTACATTTTTAAACTGCTCCTTTCCATAACCTCCAATCGCCAATCCCACCCATTCATCATCACCTACACAAAAAGTAAGTTTTTTTGTATCCTTTTCCCTCCATAGAAACCCAAGTTTATAGCGGACATAACTTACTCCTAATCCTCCATAATCACCCAATTTAGTTCCTGCAGCCAGCCACTCTTGATAATTAGTTATATCCCGATTATTCATTGTCCGCATAATTGTAACTTCTGATTCATTAATATTACCTAATCCTGCAGGATTCCAATAGCAAGAATCAATTCCTTCACCTACCGCTACAAAAGCTCCACCCATCCCTAATGCCCTTGCACCTATCCCCGTACCAAAGTAACTAAATCCAGCTTTTTGACTAAATACTACTAACCCAAATCCAATTGCTAATATTGTTATTTTTTTCATGTCTTATCCTTTAAAATTTGATACCTAAAGAGACCAAATGAGTACCAGCACCATAACTTTCTAAAATGCCATAGTCAAGTTGTAACTCTACTTTAGAGACCTGCTCTTTCATACCAGAGATTTCTACTTTTGTAAAGTGTGGACTTCCTCTTAGCCCAAAACCAATGGTATGGAATCCTTTTCCATACAGCCCAGCTCTAACCGCAAACCATTCAGTCACCCATCGTTCAAAACCCACACGGACTGAACTTTGTCCTTCCATATCTTCATCATACAGATTATCTAAAATAAAATGATACCAATCAATAGAAAGTATAGTCTTATCATCTGGTTTCCATGCTACCCCAGGTCTAAAGTTACGAACATATTCATACTTATATTTTAGTGGTGCATTTGAGCCAAAGTCTATTTCAGGTTCATTTACATTTTGTATCAAAATCCCTATTGTAAAGTGTTCATTGATATTGTGCAAGATACCAATATCATATTGCATCTCGTCTACCTCGTAACCTAACTCTTTAAAATCAGCTCCACCTCCCCATGTTCTGGTCCCGGTACCTGAACCAGTCATCAGGGAATAAGTAACCTTACGAATATTAATTCCAAAGGCAGTATTTTTTAAAATTCCAGTTCCATAACCACCAATGGAGAGCACCTTCCATTTACTATCAAAAACATAATATCGACCCGTACCACTTTCCCTTTCGTCAGTCCAGTCTATTGAATGCACATAACTTCCACCTATCCCCCCTAAATTACCTGTTTTAACAGTTCCAGCTAACCATTCCTGATAGTTAAAATAATCTCGATTATTTATTGTTCGCATACCGGTAAACTCTATATTTCTAACATTTCCCATACCAGCAGGATTCCAGTAACATGAATGAACATCATCAGCTACTGCTACAAACGCCCCGCCCATCGACAGTGGCCTTGCACCTAAACAGGCATAGCTTATATTTGCAAATAACACAATTACATTAATTCCTATTCCTAAAACAATTACTTTTTTCATCCTTTACCCCCTTTAGTTTAGTAATTGGTTAAATACTCACTAATTACCAATTATCATTTACCAAGATTTGGCTCTGTCCTTAGATAGCATATCCAGGATAACTTTAGCATTTTTAAACCCATCCTTGACCAAATCTATACTCGAGGCTCCTCTATAATATCCAAAGACATGTAAGTTTTCCCAAGATACCCTAAATGCCGATTGTAATTTACCATTATGTACTAAATACTTCCTTAAAGAAGCTAAATACCCTTCCGTAGTTTTTGGTAGTGTATCTAATGATACTCCTCTTGATACAAAATAACCATCTAATGCTGCTAATACTGATAAATAAGCCATAGCACATGCTTCACGCACTGGCTTTGTATCTTGATAGCAGTTATATTCTACCTTAGCTTCCTTTAATCTCTCCTTAGCATTATTATAATATCTTTCTGCCTCCAAAAAGAAAGATTCAGGGTTATCTAATCCTTTTCTTGTTTTCTCAGGTCTTAATTTTTTTATTTTTCCCATCTTTCTTCACCTTGTTTTTAATACAGCATCATAAATAAATACTATTCCTATCCCAATCACCAAGCTACTAATTAGTCCTCCTATTCCCCATAACGCCATCAAACCCCAGTTTATCATCTCTCTCATAGATGTACATGCGACAATTAAACTTGGCCATTCACAGATAATCCATATTACAAATCCATATCCAATTCCCTTTTTTATCCCAGTACCAGGCAATGCATTAACCAATAAACCATAAAGTAGCCCAAAGAGTATACCCACCATTAGGTCTATTACTCCTGTTTGAACTAACCATTGGGTTGGATCTCCATCTAATTTCTGCAAATATAGACTGGCAGGTAGAAGGTAATAACTTTTAAACATCTTATACTTTAATAAATTTAAAATTACCCTTACTATCCCTGCAAAGAATCCTGCTATTAATCCTTTTTTTAACCTCAATTTTATCACCTCTACATACAAAAGAATGTGGCGAAGCAAAATAGCCAAAAGTTATCATCCTCTTAAGAATATTGGTAACCGTTCAGGTAGTCTGGTATCTGGGTGTCTAAGTGTCTGGGGTACATAGACTACCACACACATAGACACCCTTTGCGCAAAATTGATATTGGAGTAACAGCACTTGCGCTGTTAATGACACCACAAGTGGTGTCACTCCTCATTTCTCTAAAAACTTATGCATAAATTAATACAAAAACCTTTAGTTATATCAATTTTAATGCATGGAGCACTTCTCGGTGTCTTTCTTCTGCTCGACTGTCGATTTTATCAATCAATTGTCTTGTTTCTCTCTGTCCTTCTTTAACCATTTTCACAATATCATTAATTATCTCTTTCGTTTCTCTAACCCCTTCTTTGATATGTTTTCCATTGAAGTAAGCGGCAGCGGCTATTCCTACACCTAAAAATGTTGCAATTATTGCTCCTTGAGCTAATATTTGTAACCAAGTCATCTATTCTTCCTCCTTCTTATTTAAAAAGCCCTTTAGCTAATTGCCACCAGTCTTTAGTAACCGTCTTGAGTTCTGCAACAGCATCTGTCAAAGGAACTGCTTTAATCTCATTTCCAATCAGACAAGCCATCTTGCCAAACTCACCATTAGCAATTAGTTCGACTGCCTTAACCCCTACTCTAGTCCCTAACATTCTATCAAAAAGTGTAGGAGTGCCACCTCGCTGAATATGTCCAATAACTGCTACCCGAGTTGGATGTTTTGTTCTATTCTCAATTTCATTAGCCACTATCTGCCCTACACCCCGTTCTCGATGGATAGGATGCCCAAATTCATCTCGTTCATCTAAAGATTTGATTGTTTCCTTTTCTATCTTAATCCCCTCAGAAACAACCACCAGAGCATAATGTTTTCTCTTATAAACTTGATTTAAGTGCTGACACATTTCCTCAAAATCAACTGGTTCTTCAGGAATAAGTATCCAATCTGCGCCGCCAGCGATACCAGTAAACAAAGCCACCCAACCAGCATCCCTGCCCATTACTTCTAAAACCATAATCCTACGATGCGATCTGCCTGTATCCTGTAGCCTTTCCAGCGCATCAACAGCTATCGTAACTGAGGTATCAAATCCAAAGGTATAATCTGTACAGGAAAGGTCATTATCCATAGTCTTAGGGATACCTACTATCTTAATACCCTGTTTATCAATCTCTGCGGCTACCGCCAGAGTATCATTTCCACCAATAGCCACTAAGGCATCCAATCCTAACTTTTCAAAATTCTCTTTAACTATTTCCACCCCATCTTCTCTTTTTAAAGGATTGGTTCGAGAGGTGCCAAGGATTGTTCCTCCTTTCCCAATAATTTCATCCACATCAGCAATCGTAAGAGGTCGGCTATCTCCCTCAATTAATCCCTTCCAGCCTTCTTGTATTCCAATAACTTCATACCCATAATCTGCCGCCTTTAAGACAATTCCTCTCATAGCGGCATTAAGTCCTGGGCAGTCCCCACCACCAGTTAAAATACCAATCTTCAATGTTAAAACCCCCTTTCTTTCAAGTTAAACTTTGCAGTTACATAGAGTAGAGAATTTATTCTCTTGTTGTGAGTGAGAGATTAAAATTTCTACTCCTAAGATAACTTTCAAATAAATTAATATTTTTCTATCAAATACATTATACGGTAAAAGGAGTGTTTCTGTCAAGAAAAAAATGTTAAAAAAGAAATAAACTATGAAAAAGAAAATTAATTACTCGCTGTTTATATTGGAAGTAAAGAGAGAAAGGTTTTTTAGGATAGAAAATCATTCTATTATTTCTATTCCATCCATATAACTTTGAAGTACTTTTGGGATTGCCACTCGGCCATCTTGAAGCTGGTAATTTTCTAAAATAGCAACTACAGTACGGCCAACAGCCAATCCTGACCCATTTAATGTATGGATAAATTCAGGTTTAGAATCATGGTCTCTTTTGAATCTAATCATTGCCCGTCTTGCCTGGAAATCTTCAAAATTGCTACAGGACGAAATCTCTCGATACCCACCCGAGGCAGGCATCCAGACTTCAATATCGTATGTTTTACTTGCTGCAAAGCCTAAATCTCCAGTACATAATGTCACCACTCGATAGGGTAATTCAAGTCTCTTTAAAACCTCTTCTGCATTCTCAAGCAATTTCTCTAATTCAGCATAGGAGTCTTCAGGTTTAGTAAATTTGACTAACTCTACCTTATTGAATTGATGTTGTCTAATTAACCCTCTTGTATCTTTGCCATACGCACCTGCTTCTGCTCGAAAGCAAGGAGTATAGGCGGTGTAATAAATTGGTAAATCTTCACCTCTTAGAATTTCTTCTCGATGAATATTTGTTACCGGAACCTCAGCGGTTGGTACTAAATAAAAATCTGTAAGTTCACATTTAAATAAATCTTCTTTGAATTTAGGGAGCTGTCCTGTCCCTGTCATAGCAGCGCTATTGACCATAAATGGGGGAAGCACTTCTTTATACCCATGCTCTTTGGTATGTAAATCTAACATAAAATTAATCAATGCCCGCTCTAACCTTGCTCCAAGCCCTTTGTAGAGGACAAACCTCGCTCCAGTCATTTTAGCAGAAGCCTCAAAGTCTAATATCCCTAATTTCTCGCCAATCTCAAAATGAGGTTTAGGCTCAAACGAAAACTTTGTTGGCTCACCCCAAATTTTTACCTCCTGATTATCCTCACTTCCCTTGCCCAATGGAACACTTTGATGAGGCAGATTGGGCATGATTAGTAAGATTTCATTTAGTTTATCATCTATTTCTTTTGACTCTTTATCTAATTCCTTGATTTTTTCTCCTACCTGACGCATCTGTTGAGACAATTGAGTTATATCCTTACCTGCCTTCTTTAGTTCCCCTATCTTTAAGGATGTAGTATTCCGTAGATGTTTTAGGTCCTCTACCTCGACAAGCAAAGATCTTCTTCTTTCATCTAACGAGATAAATTCATCCAATAAATTATCCTCAATTCCTCTATCTTGTAGTGCTTTTCTTACTCTATCTAAATTTTCACGAACAAATTTAATACCAAGCATAAATTCCTCATTTCCTGCCTAATTTTTCTTTAAGAATATCTGCTTTAGCAGCTTCTAACAAAACATAGAGATGATATAGTTGATTAATAAATTTATACTCACCTTTAACCTCATTTCTTGTTTTTCCCCTTAAAACGGGAAAAGGTCTCTCGCATCTATTAGCAGGTCAACCCGCTTTTTTTCAAAATTTAGCTTTTGCTTCTGTGGAGTAAGATTTGCCAACATATCAGTCAATTTAGCTAAAGGCAGTCCAATTACATTAGTATAGCAGCCATTTATCTTTTCGATAAATTGAGCTCCTCTACCTTGAATACAAAGTGCACCTGCTTTCTCTAATGGTTCTTTGGTAATCACATAGCCAGCAATTTGAGCATCTGAGAGTTTTTTCATTGTTACTTCAGTAGTTACATGCTCTACTAAGGTATTTTTTGTATAAGTATCAATAAGGGCTAATCCTGTAATAACTTTATGAGTTGTACCTGATAATTCTCTTAGCATATTTTTTGCATCTTCATCATTTCTGGGCTTTCTAAATATTTTATCGCCTAAAACCACAATTGTATCTGCTCCAAGGACTGTTCCGCTTTTAAACCTTTTAGCAACGCTCTCTGCCTTAGCTAATGCTAATTTACAAACCCATTCCTCAAATGACATGTCTTCATCCCTTGACTCGGATATATCTGGTTCTACTACCCTTACCTCAATACCAATCTGTTCTAATAATTTCTTACGATGAGGAGACGAAGAAGCTAAAATTATCTGTCTATACATAATTTAATTATAACAAGTAAAGATGAAATTTGCAAGCAAAAAAATTTTTTTAAATTTCAGAATGAGATTATAAAGAAGATATAAGCCTTAAATCGGCGAGTGACCTCTTCTCTATACCTTTAACCACTTGATATATAAATACTTAACTCATTAAAAAATCTGCAAATTTTTTAACAAAAATACTTGACATTGGTCTCCTCCTATGCTATACT
>JBFMDD010000362.1:0-9030 GCA_040754115.1 bacterium | reverse complement strand
TTTTTACATTTTATTGTCACTCACTTTTTGGAATTTTTTAAGCCCCTCTCCTCTAAATCCCTTGTAAATACAAGGAATTCTACTTCCGCTACCACCAACTTTACCAATTTGCTGTTGAACTTGAGTTTATACCTTTAAAAAACTTGAACATCGAGTGTAACTATTCAGCTACAGATGGACACGGATGAAACACGGAAAAATCCGGGAGGCGTGTCCGGTATCCGTGCTGTAATCAGGCTGAAAGCTGAAGGGCTTTTCTCCTTCTAACTTCCACCCCCTTAATCACCCGCCAGCGGGGGACATCAATTGAGTAGCGACAGGGCACTAGTGTCGTGTTGAGGAAATTCTGTAATATTTTCAAGGATTATCACCCCTAATCAGATATAGGTGGTGGGTGATGGGTAGTGGGTGATGGGTAGTGGGTGATGGGTAATAGGTGATGGGTAATAGGTGATGGGTGATAGGTGATGGGTAATAGGTAATAGGTAATATCCCTACTACCTACTACCTACTACCTATAACCCATCACCTAAAACCTATTTCGAGCTCTATAACACGATACTAGTGCAAAACTTAGTCAACACGACACTAGCAATCTTCCGCACTCGCCATATTCAAGGCAATGCTCTACTGCCTGGTTTGACTAATGGTAGTCCTTGATTACAGAGCGGGCAGGTCTCTTTAGAATATGTTTCAATATTCAGATTAGCAAGGGTTTTTAGAGGCACTCCTAAATTGGTTTTTCCCTGGCTTCTATCGATTAATGCTCCTACACCTACAACTACTCCACCCAATTTATTAACTAATTCTATTACCTCTTTTACAGACCCGCCAGTAGTAATAACATCTTCTACTACTAACACCCTTTCTCCCTGGTTTATCTTAAATCCGCGTCGAAGCTGCATTTTTTCCTCTACTCGTTCTGCAAAAAGTGCTCTTGTTTCTAACGCCCTTGCCACCTCATAAGCAATAACTATTCCTCCTAATGCAGGGCCTATGACTACTTCTACATCTTCTTTGCTAAACTTTTTAGCTAATTCTTGGGCTAAATGAGCTGCCCGTTTAGGATATTGGAGTACAAGTGCACATTGCAAGTACTGCGGGCTATGCAATCCAGAGGAAAGTAAGAAGTGTCCTCTTAGAAGCCCTCCTGTTTTAAGTAATAATGAGATTATATTACCTTCTATTTTCATTTTATTCTCCTTATTTGTAAGCGTTCAGGTGTCAGCTATCAGCATTCAGCCAACGCTTGACACACAAGGGTAGATATTTTTATACTTGAAGAGGGTATAATTTCCGATTCTGTATCTGCTTATGTTGTCAGGTTCAAGGTTAGAAAGCTAACTCTTCAACCGTGAACCTGGAAGCGTGAACAATGGAGCTGAGAATCGTAAGCGTTCAGGTGTAAGTAAGGGAAAATGGAAAAGTAGGGAAAAAGGGGAAAATATTAAAGAATTTCATTTCAAATTTTAATTTTCAGTGATTTCAGTGATCAGTATGTTCAGTGAACAGTGATCAGTATGTTCAGTGAACAGTGATCAGTATGTTCAGTGAACAGTGATCAGTATGTTCACTGCTTACTGATGACTGTTCACTGCTCACTGCTCACTGAGTATACTGAACATACTTTTCTCTCAAAAACTGCTTGGTTCGCCATAAAATATGGAAGCAATAGAATCGGTAACAAAATATTGAATACCAAGTGATTCAAAGGCATTTACCAAGTGTTTAAGTAAATCATATTGCTCCATGTGATAATCTCCTTACTACCTCCTTTTGAATCTCCTTTTCATCACGGTGGGGATATAAACCACGCAGATAGTTTGTTAAGTGTTTCTTTGCAAATGTCCACATATTAAATGCGATAATGAGCCTTTGCTGTGGAGATTTTTTCTTTAATATCTCTATCGTCTGCTCATCCAGAACTTCAATATTTCTATTATCAATTCCCATTTCTTCTCTCCTGGTAAAATTCAGTGATGTCTGAGGTTAACTAAAAATATCGGTAAAAAAATTCTGAAGTTCTTTCCCACATTTTGCATTGAGGTATAAGCGTCTAACTTGTTTCCATCTCCTTTATAATTTGATTAGCTACTTTTGCTGGGTTTTGGTGTGCAATTATGGGTCTGCCAACAACTATAAAATCCGCTCCATCTGCAATAGCCTCCTTTGCTGTAGCTACCCTTTTTTGGTCATCTAAGATACTTCCCCCTGGCCTAATTCCAGGGGTAACAATGATAAAATCTAAGCCACATTGATTTCTAATCTCACTTACTTCATAAGTTGAGGCAACTATTCCATCAAGTCCTGAGGATTTTGCTAACTTTGCTAAAGCAACAACTTCATCATTTAGATTTTTAGTTATGCCAATATCTTTAAGCCCTTCCTGATTTAAGCTTGTCAGGATACTTACACCAATTACTAATGGTTTTGTATGTTGAGTGGAGATTACATCCACTACCGCCTTCATCATCTCCTTCCCACCTAAGGTATGAATAGTATACATAAAAACGCCCATTTTAGCGACTATTTTTGTTGCCTGAGCAACAGTATTTGGAATATCGTAATATTTTAGGTCTAAGAAAACCTTACCACCTTTATCTTGAATCATTTTGACAGCATCATTTCCCACCGCAGTAAATAATTGAGCACCAACTTTAAAGATAGTAACATAATCTATTAAAAGGTTGACTAATCTTGCTGCCTCTTTTAAATTATCCACATCTAAGGCGACAATTAAACGCTCTTGTGGTGTTATCTGCATAACTGTAATTCCTCTTTTACTCCTCTTTTTCCAGATAATTTTTTATAAACCTAAGATATTCATGATATAAACTTATCATTCCCTTTATCTCTTTATCTCTTTATATACAATACCATCCCTAACTTCTTCATATTCCTGAACAAGTCTATTTCTTAAACCAGCGCTGGTTGCAATTCTTTTCCCAAATTCTTCAGCATACACTCCCAAATCTACCATTTTTATAAATGAAGTATAATAATCTTTTGGAGGAGGTTCACCAGAACCAGTTATAATTAAACCATTAATATCAATAGCAGATTCTACAATAAGTTCAATTAGCCGTTCTGCGGTATGCTTAGTAAAATAGTTATCCTGATACTCTTTAAAACTTAGTTATAGGCTCAAGTTTACCAATATAATCAGCTATAGCGACTAATTTGTGGTGGATGACATCTTCGTTTAACATCTGACCTTTTTCCTTTGAGAAAATTTTCTAAGTAGGCTTTATTCAATGTATAGAATTTTTTGCCATCATCATTGCGTTTCATGGCAAAAACCTGAAATCTATTGAATTCTCCTTTTCTACTCTCATATAGTACCATACCTTTTGATGCAACTTCAAATTGTAATAGCGGGTCAGCATAATTCAGGATGACAAGGTCTATTTTATCTCTCTTCAACAAATTTATAAATGCACTAAAGATTTCTTCTTCAGTCTCTTCTACTATCTTTCCATTAGCAACCCAGACTCCTATATCAATATCAGATTTATCACTTATCGTATCATTTACATAGGAACCGAAGAGGATAATCAAAGACAATCCATATTTTTTAGAGATATTTTTTAGTTGTGATTTTTCTTTAAAATTCATTTTAAACTACCTATCAATTCACTTATATTACTAATATTATTTTCTATCAGATAATTTTCTATCCCTGCAATAATTTCTAAAGATACCTTTGGATTAACAAAATTTGCAGTTCCTACAGCTACCGAAGTTGCACCAGCAATAATAAATTCTAATGCATCATTAGCCTTCATAATTCCACCCTGACCAATGATAGGAACTTTTACTACCTTTGCTACTTCATAAACCATTCTTAAAGCAATCGGTTTAATTGCAGGACCTGACAAGCCACCAGTAATATTAGCTAACACAGGTTTTTTAGTCGTAACATCAATTGCCATACCTAAAATGGTATTGATTAAAGAGATTGCATCTGCACCGGCATCTACGGCTGATTTAGCGATTATTTTTATATCTGTTACATTAGGGGATAGTTTAGCCATTAATGGGAGTTTGGTTACCTGTCTAACTCTATTTACTACCTCATAAGTCAAAACCGGATCCTGGCCAAATTGTAACCCACCTTTAGCAACATTAGGACAGGAGATGTTAATTTCTAATCCATCCACCAGTGTATCTAACTTTTCTGCTAACTTCACATATTCCTCTACAGATTTTCCAGCGATATTGACAATTACTCTGGTATCAAATTGGCGCAGGTAGGGTAATTTTTCGTCAATGAATCTTTGCACCCCTACATTCTCTAACCCGATGGCATTCAACATACCACTGGCAGTTTCTACAATTCGAGGAGGTGGATTACCAGCTTGTGGTTTTATGGTAATTCCTTTAACAACAATCGCACCCAGTTTATTCAAATCAACTAACTGGGCATATTCTTCTCCATATCCAAAGGTGCCTGAGGCAACCATAACCGGATTTTTCATTTTTAGCCCAGCAATGTTTACCGATAGATTGGGATTCATTTTTCTCCTGAAAATCGGGACTCGGGATTCGGGAAGGCTATTAGGCGCAGGCTAAAGCCTGACGGCTACCACCTATATTCCAACTATGTAGAATATCCATAATTATACATATATTTATTTAAGATTGCAACAAAAATCTTTGACCTGTATGGTTAAGTTCACTAATGAAAATGGAACTTTCATCTCACACTACAAGAAAAATAGAAACTGATAGAAATATAATGGAAATTTATAGAAATTGATTGAAATTGGTAGTAAAAAACAACAAATTTCCATAAATTTCTATTAGTTTCTACTAATTTCAATTTTTTTAATAATATCTCCCTATCTCCTTAATCTCCACATCTCCTTTTGTTACACCATCTGAACGCTTACTTTTTATCTAAGAAGATGAATATTTCCAATATGAACATTCTTTAAGCCATTTTTTATGGCAATCTTTTGGCATCTATAGGCATCATCCGAGGAGGTAGTAGGTAGTCCTCTCATATAAAAGCAGGGATAAAAGGCTAATAAAGAATAAGGGATATTTTTATCTAAAGAAGATATAAATTTAGTAATCTTTTCTACCTCATATTCATCTACATATCCAGGGACAAGCAAAGTAGAAGCAATCAATAAAGGTGGTTCGGGTCTTTGTTTTATGTAATTTGCCACCTTAGCAAAATTCTCCAGAGTCCTTTTGTTAGTCACACCACAGAGGGCAATATTTAATTCCTCACTCCATGCCTTTAGGTCAAATTTTATACAACCACCTGATTCTAATGAGAGCTTAATAATCTCATCTAATAGTCTCTCATTCATTGAGCCATTTGTTTCCCAGCAAATCCTTAAGATTCTGTTTTTCTTATTCTTTAATGCAATCCTTGAGGTAAGGATAGAATGTGGTAGTTGACAGGAGGGGTCTCCGCCAAAATAGCAGATACAGGAGGTCTTCTCATCTACAGCCATGGCTAAATCCTTGGCAAAGACCAATCTTGCCTTCTTGAAATCCATTAAGACATCCCGGTAATGCCAGTTTTGACAATATAGGCAGTTAAAAGAACAACCGTTGTAAAACACAGCCAGGTTCTTATATCCATATTCTGGGCCATCTTTATAGGAAAATTCAGGGAATCCGATCCCTCTTCCTCCGGCACAGACCCAATCAGCAACACAGTTTGTAGGTAGGTTATCAAAATAGAAAGAGAGACTCCCATTTCTACTATTTCCTCCCGTTAACCTACCGCAAAAATTTTCCCTCAATCCACAAAATCCCCTTTTATTTAGAGGAATTCTGCATTCATTTACACAGAGATTACAGGCAAGACCATTCTTGTCTTTTGGTGGCTCTATCGGTAGATTAAAATCTTCCCTTGTCTTTTTGTGTGCCTCTAAGATATAAGGTTTTACTTTAAAAAAATTACTCCTGAGACAATCCACGCATACTTTAAGGTATTCAGAAATAAGTGGTAATTCCTTATGGCAAAATTGACATTCCATCAAAACCTTCCTGAGATTTGATAACTACATTGCGGGCATCTATCATGGTTGAGGTTATTCTTTACTATAGAAAACCCATTTCTCTCAATGAGTAAATCCTTACATTTTGGGCAATAGGTATTCTCTCCACAATGACCTGGGATATTTCCAATATACACATATTCCAAACCAATCCCATACCCTATCTCTCTTGCCCGCTCTAATGTATGAATAGGGGTATAAGTGAGATTTGAGAGTTTTAAATGAGGGACAAATTGGGTAACATGCCAGGGGGTTTCTTTGCCCAATTCCTCTTTTATCCACTGAGCAATCCCTCTTAGTTGTTCTTCATCATCACTATATCCAGGTATGATATTTGTCACTATCTCTATATGCATATCCCATTTGAATTTAGCTCTCCTGGTTATCTCCAGGACTGGTCTGAAATCAGGAAGATGACATATCTTTTTATAAAATTCATCATTAAATCCTTTCACATCTACCCTGAAAGAGTCTAAATATGGTCCAATGAGATCTAATGCCTCCTGGGTTATCGAGCCATTGGTAACATAATTCGTCAAAAGATTATTTTCCTTTGCCAGCCTTGTCGAATCCAGGGTATATTCAAACCAGATAGTAGGTTCGTTGTAAGTCCAGGAGATACCTTTACAATTATATCTCTTGGCTAAGCGAATCTCTTCTATAGGTAAGAGCTCTTGCGTAGTCTTTAATTCCTTCTCTACATCTGCGTAGCTTAAATCATAATTCTGGCAACCTGGACATCTAAAGTTACATCCCAGTGTTCCCAAAGAGAGCCAATTTGAACCAGGATAGAAATGGAATAAAGGCTTTTTCTCAATAGGAGATACTGCCAAAGAGGCAACCTTTCCATAAATAAGGGTGTATAGTTTCCCATTAATATTTTTTCTTGTCTTACAAAAACCTACTTTACCTTCAGAGATTTCACATCTCCTCTGACAGAGATTACATCTTAGTTTATCTATTAATTGCTCATAAAGTAAAGCCTCTTTCATTTTGGTATCCAAACTTTTTCCCGCTCAATAATGTGAATGACCTTTGTATTCACCCTTCGTTTTGTAACACTTTAGCCATCTGAAGTTGTGTAAGTAAGGTTTCTCCTTTGTTACACTTCCTATAATAAATGGTCTATCGGTATTTTATAAACCAGCGAGCTGTGGTTTATTCCTATTCATCAAACCACAGAGTTAACCTTTGTACTTGAATGGCTATCTATAAATCTCTCTTCTGTGTCCTAAATCAATGATATACACTATAAGTTTGTGTTTATGAATTGTATAGATAATGCGGTAGTCACCCACCCTTAATGAGTAGTCACCTTGCAAATCTCCTTTTAAACCTTTTCCTTGATAAGGATTTGCCTTAAGGGTTTCTATTGTGGTTATGAGGCGAGAATAAAGTTTTTTATCTGTCTTATAAATCTTTTCTAATTCTTTGCTTGCAAGATTAGAGAATTCTATTTCATAATTTTTCAATTTTACACCGCAGGTCTTCTAAAGAGATAGTATTGCCTTCTTTAATCTCTTGTTTTGCCTTTTTTATTCTTTTTACAACCTCTTTATTAGATAGAATATCGATGGTTTCTAAAATACCTTCATAATCCTCTGGGCTCATCATTATAGCCACAGGTTCCCCTCGCCTGGTAATAATATAACGGTCTAATTTAGTATCAATATCTTTTATTACTTTTGGTAGTTCTGGCCGTAGCTTTTTTAAACTAACTGTATTGACCATTCTTAATCTCACCTCTAAATAAAAGTATACCTTTCTAAGTACACCTTGTCAAGGGAAAAGTCTTAACTAACACAAATTTTTTAGGCATGGTAAATATCCATTATATCACTTATCCTATCCAAAATCTCATTATGATTACTTAAATTTACCTCAAAGAGACACACATCATTGCGTTGTTTTATCTCATTTAGAAACCTTGAATTTTGAATATGAATTGTGCCAATTACCCTTTTACCAGAGGAAAAGGCTTTTAACACTACATCTCTAAAAGCGTTAGAGAACAGTTCCATCTTACCAATCTCATCAATCACAATAATCTTTTTATCTTTTATTGCCTTCTCAATTGCCCTTACGCCTATTCTTTCTAATTCCTCCAGGACTACCCCATATTTTCCAACCATAAATTTTGATTTTTTCCCCTTTTCGGCAAGTATTCCCTCTTTCCCATCAATGGTTTTTATTCTAAACCCTATTCTTTCATTCTCCTTGAGTATCTCCTCAGTATAAAAACCACCGCAAGAAGATTTTATCTCATTGACTATTCTCATTAAAAGTGTAGTTTTGCCTGAACGGGGTTTTCCAGTTAATAGAATGTGCTTAACCATAAATAAAATTCGGGGTTCGGGACTCGGAACTCGGGGCTCGGGGAATTTTCCACCGAGTCCCGAATCCCAAACCCCGAGTTCCGCTCTCTTTCTCGCAATCCCCTTTTCATCGGGTCACGGAAATCAGTGAATTAGTGAAGAAGTGAGTTAGTGAATTAGTTTTTTAATTTTGAAATGTTCTAAGGAATGCATTAAGCATTAATCTTATCTCTTCGCAAGTTCTTTGTCTTTCCATAATTACCTTTTTATCTAAAAACTTTAAATCTCCACATTTTATGATCCAATTATCTGCTTCTACGGTTGAACCTCTAGTGTCGTGTTGAAGAAATAATGCGACAAATAAAATGGAAGTCCAAACTTGTTTGGGGTAAAATAAAGGTATCACCTCAACAAGTTGAGGCATCCAACACAGAATAGGTATGGAAGCCCGAACTTGTTCTTGAAGAATATTGTTGCATAATTTATCCAACACGGTACTATCAATATAAAGAAAATGTTCGAGCTGTATGGTTAGAATAATAAAGACTCATGTATCAGTTTTTAAGAGAGTTAAATCACACAATGCAAGATAGAAATAAATTGAAATTAGTTGAATTCGAAGAATGTTGCGAAGCAAAAATTTATGGGAATTCATTGTTTTTTACTACCAATTTCAATCAATTTCTATAAATTTC
>JBFMDD010000361.1:0-2716 GCA_040754115.1 bacterium | reverse complement strand
TGTTTTTTACTACCAATTTCAATCAATTTCTATAAATTTCCATTATATTTCTATCAGTTTCTATTTTTCTTGTAGTGTGAGATGAAAGTTTCATTTTCATTAGTGAACTTAACCATACAGGTCGAATCTTTTTGTTATCTCTGCCACTCTCTTACCCAGTGCCTTGGCAGAATTTATCCCATCGGTATCGGGACTACCGACACAGGCTACACCATAATGTCCACCTGCACTGATTGGGTCTCCAACGATTATCATCCCATGAATAAGCATAGCTTGAAGTATGGAAAAGATAGTTGTTTCTTTCCCACCGGTATGATGTCCTGATGTAGTAAACGCCGCTCCTATTTTACCTTCTAACTTTTTTCTTATCGCCACACTTTTATCAAACATCTCCTTTACTTCTGCAGACATACTTCCAAAATATACTGGTGAACCAACTATAATCCCATCCGCACCTACCAAATCTTTATTTGAGACCTCACTTACATGTTTTATCTCACATTCTACCTCTGTAACCTCTTTTACTCCCTCAAGTATTGCATTAGCTAAGTTTTTAGTATTACCACTCTGAGAGGAATAAATAACTAATACTTTAGTCATACCTACTCGCCTCCTTTTTTATATTGTCAACCAGGATGGTTGACCTACTTTTTTAGTATCCCAGCATACTCATTACCCACCCTAACACCAATTCTGCTTGTAATATAATGAACTTGGATATGCGGTCACTGGGCATACTGGTTTTCTTATCTACTGCATTAGCTGCCCTGTAAACTTCATTTGGTATATCACATACCATCTGCACTTCGTTTAACAGTCCAGCAATAGTGTTACTTCGATGATGAGTACCTTTATATTCAATCAATGCCTTTAAGGCATTAATGACACACAGTTGAGAGCGTGTCTGGACCCATGTATAGTCTTTCATCTTCAAATTTTCCTTAGCAATATTTAAGTCTCCTTCTGCTTGATTTAAGTAATCACCTGGTCCTTGCATTTTCCTCCTCCTTATTTCAAAATCATTTTAGCTGCACCAATAATACCTGCATCATCACCCAATTGTGCAAGTACTATTGAAATTTGCTTACAAGGTTCTAAATAGGCTCTTTTTATCACTTCCTCTTTTATATACTTTAATAAAAGGTTACCCATTTGGGCAACTCTACCACCAATAATTACCAGTTGAGGATTTAATACATTAACTATACTAATAATTCCAATTCCAAGGTAGCGACCTGTTTCTTTAATTATATAGTTTGCTAATTCATCTTGTTTTAATGCCGCTTGATAAACTACTAATGGAGTAATTTTCTCTAAATCTCCAGATGTTAATTCATTAATTAGGGTTTTTCTCCCTTCTTTTATAGCAAAAATGGTTCGTTTTACAATACCAGGGCCTGATGCGTAGGCTTCCATGCAACCATGGTTACCGCAGCCACACTTTAGTCCATTGGGGTCAACAATGACATGTCCAAGTTCTCCTGCAACATCAC
Organism: bacterium; assembly: GCA_040754115.1. Classification (GTDB taxonomy): domain Bacteria; phylum UBA9089; class CG2-30-40-21; order CG2-30-40-21; family SBAY01; genus JBFMDD01. Next base: position 1,223 of record JBFMDD010000361.1, on the reverse strand, counting down.
CTGCTCCGTGAAAGACTTCACCATTTAATATAATTCCTCCACCAATACCTGTCCCTAATGTTAGGCAAATCAAGTTTTCTACTTCTTTACCAGCTCCAAGCCAATACTCACCTAATGCGGCTAAATTAGCATCATTATCTACATAAGTTGGCAGATGGAATTCTTGTTGAATGGCGTCTTTTAAACCAACATTTTTCCAGCCCAGGTTAGGGGTATCAATAATCACCCCTGTTTTTGTATTAAGAGGACCTGGTGAACCAATACCAATACCGCATATTTGTTGGATGTCGAGCTTAGTTTTTCTAATTACCTCCCAAATAAGTTCTTTCATCTGCTGGATAACAACTTTATGCCCTTCTGAAACTTTTGTTCTGGTATCTTTCTTTTCAATTATTTTACCATTTTGGTCAACCAGAGCGACTCGTATATTTGTCCCACCAAGGTCAACAGCAATTACATAATTCATAAGTCTAATCCATCCAGAAAGGCGGTCAGCTCTTTTAATAGTAAGAGCGATTTATCGACTGAGCAAATTTACCGTTATCAAAATTTATTTTTGAAGTCTCTAAATCTCCTTTTGCTTTTTCAATCCGATAGATGGCTAAATCTTTTTCAGTTCCGTTCATAAATAATAACTCCTTGGTTGGAAACATTTTTATAAAAAGGTAATATATCTAAATATTTGTTGTAATTTTGATAATTCTTTTTTATGACGGATATAATAATTCCATATTCAAGTTCTAAATCCAAAATAGCATCTGTAACTACTCCATAGCTTTACTCAATTCCTCATTATTCAGATCAACCAAAGCCATAATATCAATATCTGATTGGCTATTATAATCACCTCTTGCATAAGAGCCAAATAAAATAACACTTTTCAACCTATTTTTAAATATATTTTCCAGTCTTTTCCTTACTTCTAAAACTATTTTTAAAACACTTTCACTTTTTATAGTTGAAATATCTTTCATAATAAATCACTATTTCCAAAAGATTTTTCCTGAACATTTTTCCCGTCAAAGTTAGGAGTATCAATAATCACCCCTGTTCTTTTAAAATAGCCAATTTTTTTCAATCCTTAAACCTTAAAGGAACAAGGATCAAGGTGCAAGGAACAGGGGCTTTCCCTACTCTTTACCTCTTGCCCATTGATTTCACAAGTGCTGTTTCCAACCCCATTAGCATCCTTCTCTTTTCCATTCACCTTAATCCTTGAACCT
>JBFMDD010000360.1:0-10136 GCA_040754115.1 bacterium | reverse complement strand
TTGGGATGGTTCATTTTCGGGCAATTCCCTATGAGTTCTTTCGGATATCTATTTGTAAGTGTTCACAGAAAATTGAAATTGGAAATTAGAAATTGGGCTTTTCCTTCTCTCCCTAATTTCTAATTTCCACTCCCTTTTCTAACCACAAACTTTCAAACAATAGTGAACCATCCTGAAATTTGTTGTTTCCCACAATCAATTTCTACCTATTTCTATTATCTTATCTCCATATCGTCTTTATCTCCTTATTCCCTTTCTTACACTTTTGATATATAGCCTGAGCGGTTACCAAATTTTTGGTCAGCCACTTGACAAAAGTCGTTTGGTATGGTATGATATAGATGTGGTAAAAGCGAGAGTGGCGGAATTGGCAGACGCGCTGGACTTAGGATCCAGTGGGGATTCCCTGTGCGGGTTCAAATCCCGCCTCTCGCACCATGAGCTGAGAAATTATTGGTAAATCAAGGACGGTTCATTTTATCGTTTTCCCTATGATTTCTTTCGGATATTTATTTGTAAGCGTCCACAGAAAATTGAAATTGGAAATTAGAAATTGGGCTTTTACTTCTCTCCCTAATTTCTAATTTCGAATTTCCAATTTCAACTCTCTTTTCTATCCACAAGCTTTCAAACAAAAGTGAACCGTCCCGTAAATCACAAAACATACTCCTCTAAAGTATAGTAAGCGTATTAGTAGGTTTTATTTTGAATTGCTCTTAACATATTTTGAGCATAACTATCATTTGGATATTTGTTTAAAAGAATACTAAATTCCATTTGTGCCTCTTGAAATTGTTTTTGCGTAAGATAAAGTGAGGCTAAGTTTTTTCGTGCTTCATAATTATTTGGGTCTAATTGAAGTATATTCTGACATTGTTCTATTACCTTATTGATTTGTTTCTTTTCATAATAAAGACGAGCTAAGGTATTGTATAACTCTATGGATGGAGCAGTTTTTGCTTCCTGAAGATATTCAAATATTGCCTCATCAATTTTGCCAATACTTTCATAAAGTCCTGCTATTCTACGAGGAAGGTCTTTAAAATTTGGGTTTAATTCAACCGCTTTCTTGAAATTAGCAATCGCCTCTTCTGCCATCTTTTTGTTTGAATATGCTCTGCCAAGATTATAATATACAACTGGCAAATTAGGGTCAATCTTAGCAGATTTTTTAAGCTCTTCAATAGCCTTATCATCCATTCCCATCCCCAGGTAGTTATTACCTCGATTGTTGTATCCTCCGGCACAATTACGGATTATGTCATAAGCCTTTGCATCTTTTGATACATCTGGGGCATTTGTTCCACGAAGAATAATCTCTGTTGCACCTCTTTCTAATTCCTTTAACTTAGTGGCTGTTGAAGTATCCCCTTTTAATATTTTAAGGAAAAACCAAACAGGGATAGTAGAAAATCCTTTGGGGATAGGTTCATCGGAGTATTGATAAAATGGACGTTTATCAAAGTTGTTTATCAAAATCTCATCAAATCTTGCCTGCCCTAATTCAGGAGCATGTGTAGGATAAAGGTCAAATTCCAAATCTTGATATTTATATTTTATATCCTCAGCATACCAGTCCTGGAATAAAAATGGCGTATCTATCAATGCTACATCCTTTCTTTTATTTTCTACATAATGAAGATACCATACTGGAAAACCATTTACATCTCCTTTTAGAAAAAGTGCTGCATTTGTATCTAAATTTTTTAATAAACTTACACCTAAATCATGTGCAAAGAAATAATTCCTATGGTTACAATGAAAATGATGGTTTGTATAAGGAATGATGGGAAGAAGAATAAGTGGTATTATAATCAATGGATTATGGACTAATGATAAAATTAGCCTTGATATACCCATAACTCCATATCCAATAAAGATGCTGAAGATGATAAATCCAGGGATATAATAATCCTCTATGTTAGAAATACCATATCGAATAGAAGAGGCAATATCTGTTAAAAGAATCAGAAGTAAAAATATGCCTATAATTTTCCTCTTCATAATACCTAAAATTAATCCTATTAGCCCAAAGCAAACAATCCATGGCGTAAATTGATGAGTAAAGAAGTGCGTAAGATGATGTTGAAGGTTTTGAAACCAAACCTGTGGAGATGAAATAAAGAAATGTTTATAAGCCTTCAAAGTAATATAATCAATAAATCGAGGGAATGTCACAGGATTACCCCAGTTAAGTGGTGGATGGGCAGAGGCTCTTATAGGAAGATACAAGTATAAAAATAATGGCAGGATGAAACAACAAGACATCTTTACAAGGGACGAGGGACGAAGGACGAAGAATGAAGACTTTCTGTTCTGCCAACAGATAACTATAATAAAAAAGATACTTGCGGGAACTACGAATATAGTCTGCATGTGATGTGTGAATGATAAACCGAGCGTGAAAGAAAAGAGGTAGAGTAATCGTTGTGCTTGAAGTGTGTAGCTCGAAGTTTTTTGCTCTATGCTCATTGCCTCTGCCCATTTTAGCAAAATAAAGATTAACAAGGTAGCAAATAAGGCATTCATAGCATATTTTTCTGCTACTACAGCCTGTTCCCAAAAGGTAACTGCAAACGCCAGCATTAAGGAAGCAACAATAGCAGGAATAACAAAGTTTACAGTTACCAGTTTGCTGATTACAGAATCCCTTTTTGCACTCCACGGGCTACTGTTCACTCTTAACTTTAAAGTAATAAAATACACCATCATGCAGGCTAAAGAAGCAGAGATAGCAGATATTAAGTTAAATCGATATGCAATGTTACCTATTGGTAGGAGTGTTGAGAATAGTTTACCAAAGAGATTATAAAAAGGATAGCCTGGTGGATGGCAGATGCCTAAATGAAATGAGGCAGAAATCATATCACCAGAATCATGAAATCCTATGTCTGGAGTAAGTGTCTTTAGGTAAATTAGAAAGACACCCAATAAAACAACAATACCAATGACATATTCTACAATACTAAATGGTATTATATTAATTTCTTCCTTTAGACTAAAAAGGTCTTTAAAGATAGACGATACATTTTTTTTCTTTTGCCTTTTTTTGGTAGTTTTCTTCTTGCCCATTTTTTATCTCACACCAAAACACGGTGTTTGTAGTATACCATACAGACACCATTATTGCAAGAAGTTTTTCCACCTCTCAGGTCTGAAGAATAAAAATTCTTTTATTCAGCCAAAAGTGTTTGGTGGAGGGGAAAAATCAGGAGGGAATAAGGGGAAGAATACAGAAAAAGGGAGGGTAACCACAAAAATGAGTAGACAAATTCATCAAATTTATGGTAAAATGAAATGAAGGGGAAGAATAATAATCTTAAACCTAACCGCACAGGTCGAAAAATTTTATCATGTATGAAGAAAGATGGTATCGCAAATTAATCAGAGCAGATGATTTAGTGACTTTTGAGGTAGTAATAGAAGAAACTGACCTTTTAATAATGGCAACTAAAGAGCTAAAATCTGAAGTTACTAAATTAACTTTAGAAGTCAGGGAAGAAATAAAGAAATATATTGCTACCGACCCTGATTTTAAAGAAAGTCTGACACCTTATGAAGTAAGTAACAATGCCCCAAAGGTTATAAAAGAGATGGCAAAGGCTTCAAAATCTGTTGGAGTAGGACCAATGGCTTGTGTTGCTGGCGTTATTGCTGAGTATGTTGGAAAGGGAATATTGAGACACTCTAAAGAGGTAATTGTAGAAAATGGTGGTGATATTTTTATAAAAAGTATGAGAAAAAGAAAGATAGGAATATATGCTGGTTCATCTCCACTAAGTAATAAAATAGCTATAGAAATAGATGATAAAGATACCCCATTAGGTGTCTGTACCTCTTCTGGTACAGTAGGGCATTCGATAAGTTTTGGTAAGGCAGATGCGGTAACTGTTCTATCTTGCTCTACCGCATTAGCTGATGCTGCGGCTACTGGAATAGGCAATTTAGTTAAAGAGCCAAAAGATATTAAGCAAGCAGTTGAATTTGCTCAATTTATTGATGGACTTAAAGGAGTTATAGTTATTAAGGATGACAAAATGGGGCTTTGGGGAGATATAAAATTGGTATAAAAAGTCAACCACCTCGGTAGCTTGTGGGTGACTAAGATAAAAAAACAGTTGACCAAACTCAAATATTATGTTAAAATATAAAATAAGGTATTGAATATGGGAATAGTATTTGATAGTCGGGGCGTAGCGCAGTTTGGTTTAGCGCGCATGGTTTGGGACCATGAAGTCGCTGGTTCAAATCCAGTCGCCCCGACCAGAGTAATTAATAGCTTGCGCCTGTAGCTCAACTGGATAGAGCAACGGACTTCTAATCCGTAGGTTGTGGGTTCGAGTCCCACCGGGCGTGCCAAAAGAAAGCAAGATTTCCTATATTTGATTTTAGTGGATAATTTGTTGGCGGGATAGCTCAGTCGGTAGAGCGACGGACTGAAAATCCGTGCGTCCCCAGTTCGATTCTGGGTCCCGCCACCATTTTTTAAGACAATATTCGTAGTTCGCAAGAAAGAGAACGAATGACGAAGTGCAGTTTTTCTAAACTACGAATTTCACGAATTGGACGAAAAAAATACCACGAATTGCACGAATGGCATGAATTAAGGCACGAATTAATATGTAAATTTAAGCCAATTCATTTTGATTAGTGAGATGAGTGGTAAAAAAAGAGGAGGCTATTAGTATAAATTCGTATAATTCGTTAAATTCGTGGTAACTTTTCCTTGTCAACTTATACCTTAAGATGAGCCGGTGTAGCTCAGGGGTAGAGCGGCTGATTCGTAATCAGCAAGTCGGAGGTTCAACTCCTCTCGCCGGCTCCATGAACAGAGAATAGAGTAATGAGTAGAAAAAGGTGGAAAGATAATTTCGAGAAAGTGAGCAGGTGGGAAGTGAATCTTCCCACCTGCTCACTTTCTCACCTGCTAATCTGATATATCTAAATGCTTATCGTTACCCACATCTTGAGAGGATAGATTCTGGAGGCGAAATGCGACCAAATAACACAGATATGCAATCTGGATAATTGGTAATTGGCAATTCACAATTAACCATTGACTATTATTTGTTAATTTTATCACCATCAAATATTAATTGTTAATTGTGAATGGTTAATTGATAATTGTCAATAAACTGTATTTGGACTTGTGGGTAATGATAAGATTTAAATGGGAGGGGGAATATCTTGGTTATAAAATCATACCGCGATAGAATTATCATCTTTGTCTTTCTCATCACCCTCGCTTCTATCTTCCTGATTGCCAGATTGTTTTATATCCAACTTGTACAATCTAATAAAATGCGTGAGTTAGCTGTAGGGGAACATACCAAAACCATACAAATTGAATCAGCTAGAGGTACTATATTTGATTGCAATTTAAAGGAATTAGCTATTAGTATTGAAGTAGATTCCATCTATGCCCAACCAACCCAGATTAAAAATCCATACATGAGCGCTATTAAATTAGCAAAGATATTACAGATGAGCCACAAGAGGATATATGCAAAATTAACTTCTAATTCATCCTTTGTCTGGATAAAAAGGAAGGTCTCTAAAAACCAATCACAAAAGATAAGAGAATTAAACCTTAAAGGTATAGGTTTTCTCAATGAATATAAGCGTTTTTATCCTAAAAGGCATTTAGCCGCACATCTAATAGGATTTGCTGGATTAGATAATAAAGGATTAGAAGGTATTGAATTAGCCTATGATAGGGAATTAAGAGGTGAAGTTAGTAAATTGGTAGTCCTAAGAGATGGTAAAGGCAAGACTATTTTATGTCCAAAAAATAACTCGCCTTCCACCGCATCAAATGGAAATGATATTATACTAACCATAGATGAAGTCATACAACACCATGCAGAATTAGAACTTAAAGATGTATGTAATAAATATCAAGCTAAAGGTGGCTCAATAATTATCATGAATCCAAAAACAGGTGAAATATTAGCCTCGGCTATACAACCTTCTTATGATCCAAATCTTTTTAATCAATATCCACCTCATCAATTTAGAAATAAAATTATTACTGATGTCTTTGAGCCTGGTTCTACCTTCAAGATAATTACTGCCGCAGCTTTATTAAAGGAAGAGTTAATCGAGCAGGACAAGATATATTTTTGCCCTGGACATATCGAAAGAGAAAATAGGATTATCCATTGTTACAAAAGCCATGGACATCTGAATTTTGAAGACATAATCGCACAATCATGTAATGTGGGAATAATACAATGTGTTAAAAGATTAAGTGATAGAAAATTTTATTCCCATATTTTAGAGTTTGGTCTAAATGAACCTACTAAAATTGCACTTCATGGAGAAGAAAAGGGCTTATTGCCTCACCCAAGAGATTGGTCTAAACTTTCTAAATATACCATAGCTATTGGCCAGGGAATATCAATTACCCCATTGCAATTAATTAGCGCAGTTGCAGCTATTGCTAATAACGGAGTTTTGATGCAACCACTAATTATTAAAACCATTAAAAATCCAGAAGGGAAAATAATCAAGAAATTTAAACCTACTCCAGTAAAACAGGTTATCTCTCCCAATTTAGCTAAAGAAATAACTACATTATTAAAAAAAGTAGTAAATGATGGAACTGGGGAATTGGCACAGATTGATGGATATGAAATTGCAGGGAAAACAGGTACCGCTCAGAAGGTTGAGCCTCAAGGAGGATATAGCTCCACCAGGTTTATTGCCTCCTTTATTGGTTATCTTCCAGCAGATGACCCCGAGTTAATCATTTTGGTAGTTGTAGATGAACCCAAAGGAACATATTGGGGAGGACAGGTAGCAACTCCCACATTTAAACGAATAGCAAAAAGAATCCTCTCATACTTGGGAATTCTTCCCAACAAAAAAACAAATGTAAGTACTCACAACTTAGAGATGTAGGGAATAATTATTCTGTTGCTGTATCCATAATTATCTTTCCTTTACCAATTCTTTAGCCATTTCAATTTGTTCTCTTACTTGAGTTACTCCTGTCCCGCCATAAGAGGATTTTATTTTTACTGCCTCTTGCGGATTTAGAATTTTAAGTACATCCTTTGAAAAGGCAGATGAGAATTGTTGTAATTCTTTTAATGTAAGTCCTTCTAACGGCTTCCCTCTTAAGCATATTTTGCCTACTATCTGATGGGCATTACGAAATGGTATGCCTTTTTTGACTAAATAATTAGCAAGCTCAGTTGCAGTTGAAAAATCACCACTTAGCGAAGATGACAGATTTTCTCTTTTTATCTTCATACTTAATATCATTTTTGCAAAGATTGACAGGGCTAATTTAGTCGTTTCTACTGTATCAAATACTGGATATTTATCCAACTGCATGTCTCGATTATAAGATAATGGCAGTCCTTTCATAATAGTGAGTAATGAGATAAGATGTCCATAGGTCTGTCCTGTTTTTCCCCTAATTAATTCACATACATCAGGATTTTTTTTCTGTGGCATAATACTACTCCCTGTGCAAAAAACTTCATCCAACTCAACGAATCCAAACTCTTGCGTTGACCACAAAATTAACTCTTCACTCAACCTTGATAGATGCATCATCATTAAAGAGCAAGCAAAGATAAATTCTATTATATAATCCCGCTCACTCACTGTATCAATACTATTTTCAGTTACTTTAGGGAAGTCAAGTTCCTTTGCTACATAGTCTCTATCAATTGGCAAAGAGGTTCCTGCCAATGCACATGCACCAAGTGGCATAATATTTACTCGCTTGTAACAATCTGATAATCTCTCTAAATCTCTCTGTAACATAAAAAAATAAGCCATTAACCAGTGAGAGAACAAAACTGGCTCTGCATGCTGTAAATGCGTATATCCTGGCATGACAACTTCTAAATTTTCCTCTCCCACCTTTATAATGGACTTTTGCAGGTTTTTTATTAGCTCAATTATCTCTTTTATCTCTTCTCGTAGATAAAGCCTCGTATCTAAAGCTACCTGGTCATTTCGAGACCTGGCGGTATGTAACTTTTCACCTACCTTGCCAAGTTTATCTATTAGAGCCTGTTCAATATGTATATGAATATCTTCTAATTCCTGACTAAATTGAAAAGTTCCTTTTTCAATCTCAGTTTTAATTTCTTCTAATCCATCTATTATTCGTTCTGCCTCTTTTTGAGTGATAATGCCACATTTAGCCAACATCTTTACATGAGCTTTACTGCCAGCAATATCATGTGTATAGAGTTTTTTATCCAGATCAATAGATGAAGTAAAAGCCTCTACTTCTTTATTTAGCTCTTTAATAAATCTACTCCGAATAGGATTCATCATCTTTCCTCTGAAAATAGTAATTTCATCACTTGCGATGGCGTTACAATTTCTTTTTAGAAAAGCACCAACTCATGCTCTCTTTTGGTATAGCAACAAGAAATCCTACCAATAAAAATACAGAAATAAATTCTAACCTTCCCATCCACATCTCAATGATATAGACTATCTTAAGAAAAGAAGGCATTTGTGGACACACTATACCACAGCTAAGTCCTGTCCCTGTAGCTGCAGAGACAGATTCAAAAAGGGCTTGTGATAAAGGATATCCATACCAAAGCCCAACCAGAGTTCCAATGGCAAAAGTAAGAAGATAACAAAAGATAATAAATGCAGTTGCTCTAACCATCTTATCTTCTAATAAGATATCTTTAATATGATGAAATTTTGGTTTAAAGATAGCTGACTTAGGCAAAACCACCTGGGTAACAGACAGAATCATCTCTTTAACAAGAATCCCTATTCGTAGGTTTTTTATCCCACCAGCGGTAGAGCAAGCATTCCCTCCAATTCCCATAGCTATGGTCAAAGCAAACATGGTTAAACTCCCCCATTGCGTAACAAATTGACAAGGATAGAGGATGCTATGTCCGGTAGTGGTATGGGCAGAACCGAGTATATAGACTGCGTTCCAGAAAAATGCACTGAGAGTAGAATAATTATTTGATTGCCTTAGCCCATTTAAAATAATAATTAAGAGAATAAAGAAACATGCAAATAAAACCCTAATTTCAATATTTTCATAGATCTCCTTGCGGTTTCCAGTAATAAGGGTATAATGAATAGAGAAGTTAATAGCACCAAGAAAGAAGACAAACCAGGTAATTATCTCTATTGTGAAACTATGATAATAAATGATGCTTGTGCTCTGCGGTGAAAAACCAGAGGTACTCCATGAACTCACGACTAAACAGAAGCTATGCCAAAATGCACGTAAGGGTGAAAGACCTACTGTTATCCCTCCTATCCAAAGAACAATAATTCCAATGCTGGTATATAAAATACTGATAAGCCAGATCATTCGAGCTGTTTGACTAATATTGGGAAGAATCTTCTCATCCCTTCCTTCTCCTGCATACATTCCATATATTCCAGAGATGCGAATGAGTACAGTTACAGCAATAAGGATTATTCCTTGTCCTCCTACATAAGGAACAATAAATCGCCACAGATTAAGGGAATAAGATGCATGGTCTACATCCTGAATTAGAGAAAATCCAGCTGTAGCTAATCCACTCATTAAATCAAAACAACAATCCAGATAAGAGAGAAAATGACCACTCAAAAAATAAGGGATTGCCCCTAAAAACATACAGACAAACCACGAGAGGGCAACAATAATCATCCCTTGAACTACAGAAAGAGTAGAAGAGAACTGTCCTGCAAAGATAAGAACATAGCCAACAATAACACAGATAAGGAAACCAATAGAGAAGTTTATCACTTCATTATATTCATTCAGCAGGATTGAGACAAAAAAAGGGATAAGCATTAAAAGCCCCCACCCTGTACAAATCTTGCCAATATAGTAACTAATAACCCTAATATCTATAATGTTAGGTTTAAAAAGCATCTTATCCTCATATTACCAAACTTAAGGCAATTTTGGAGTGCGCAAGTCCCAGAGTTGCTATCTCCCAGCCTGCAAGAGTAGTAAAAAAATCTGGTAGTCTCCTAATGTATACTGGACACCGCCATTAACTGAGCTATTTTAGGGACGGTTTATTTTCATCGTTTTCACGGTGATTTCTTTTGGAAATTAGAAATTGGAAATTAGAAATTAGGTCTTCACTTCTTTCCCCAATTTCTAATTTCTAATTTCATATCCATTTTTTAAC
>JBFMDD010000359.1:0-6620 GCA_040754115.1 bacterium | reverse complement strand
CCAAAAATGGCTCAGTTTTCAATTGCCATTGACACTCAGTTTTCTCATCTTCTCATCTTCTCATCTTCTCAACTTCTTTCGTGCGTGAAGGGAGAAGAGGTTGGGAAGATGGGAGGATGGGAGGATAGGAGGATGAGAGGATGGGAGGATGGGAGGAGAAGATGGAGAGGAAAAAGGAAATAAGGCATTTTAGAGACCTTGATGTGTATCAGAAGGCTTTTAGGTTAGCTATGAAAATATTTGAGATTACAAAAAGCTTTCCTAAAGATGAAGCGTATTTTCTTGTCGATCAGATTAGAAGGTCTTCAAGGTCGGTATGTTCTAATCTGGCTGAAGCATGGAGAAAGAGAAAATATATAGCAGCCTTTAGAAATAAGCTGACAGATGCAATGCAAGAAGCATCTGAGATTCAATGTTGGCTGGAATTTTCTCTCGCATGCAAATATATTGAGAAAGACATATTTGAGGAGATTGATAATGAATATGAACAAGTTCTATCAATGCTTAATTCAATGGAGAGGAATGCAGAGAAATTCTGTTTCTAACTCAACTTCTCATCCTCTTATCTTCTCATCTTCTCATCTTCTCATCTTCTCAACTTCTTTCGTAAAGGGAGAAGAGGTTGGGAAGATGGGAGGATGGGAGGATGAGAGGATAGGAGGATGAGAGGATGGGAGGAACTCAGTTTCCTCATCCTCTCATCTTCTCAACTTCTCAACTTCTTTCATTTTCTCATCTTCTCAACTTCTTTCATACAGAGGAAACGGAGGGAATTATGTATATAGAAGTAATTGTTGGACTGCCTATTGATAAAATATTTACTTATTCTGTCCCAAAAGAATTAGAAGAAGATATAGAAATTGGAAAGCGAGTATTAGTTCCATTTGGCAAACAACACATTACAGGATACCTTGTTAATATTCTCACAGATTCTATCTCTCCTACCTACGAGATAAAAGATATTTTAGATGTATTAGACCAAAAACCTATTTTAACCCAGGAAATGCTAAAACTAACTAGATGGATAGCTACATATTACCTTTCCTCTTGGGGAGAGGTAATTGAATCTACGCTACCGTCAGGACTTAACATCAGTACCAAAACTAAGATTAAATTTATAAAAGATATGCCAAATCTGGATAAAAAGGCACCGTTACAATTTAAGATTTTGGAGTTAATAAAAAAAGAAAAGGAGATAAATTTAGCTAAATTATCAAAATTTTTAAAGAAAAGACCTCTATACTCAGCAATAAATAGTCTTGCACAAAAAGAACTGATTGCCATTGAAAGCCTTAAAAAACCTGCCTTAAAACCAAAAGAGATAAAAGCAGTTAAATTAGCACTACCTAAAGAAAGGATATTAGCCGAAAATCTTACATTGAGACAGCGTAAGATTATTGAAATTTTAGCTCAAGATGGTCCCACAGAACCACATAAATTAGCTGAAAAGGCACAGACAAGTATCTCTCCAATTAACAATCTTATAAATAAAAAAACCCTTATTATTTGTCTAAAAAAAGTAGATAGAGAACCTTACAAAGATAAATATTTTAAGCCTTCTTATCATTTAACACTAACAAAAGAGCAGAGTCAAAGTTTAGAGCTAATTACTCAATACATCAAAAGGCAGGAATTTAAGGTCTTTTTATTGCATGGAATAACAGGGAGTGGTAAAACAGAAGTTTATCTTCAAGCAATAGATGAGGTATTAAAGGCAGATAAAGGAGCGATTGTTTTAGTCCCAGAAATATCACTTACCCCGCAGACAGTTGAACGATTTAAATCTCGTTTTGGCGAGGGAATAGCTATCTTACATAGTAAATTATCTCCCGGGGAACGATATGACCAATGGCTTCGGATACAATCAGGAGCAGCAAAAATTGTTATTGGAGCACGCTCTGCGGTTTTTGCACCGGTAAAAAACTTAGGATTGATTGTAATTGACGAAGAACATGAAACTACTTATAAACAATATGATGCTACCCCGCGATACCATGCACGCGATGTAGCTATCATGCGAGCAAAATTTACTAATGCGGTTACAATATTAGGCACTGCTACACCATCTTTAGAATCATTTTACAACACATCAATTGGTAAATCACACTACATTCATCTTCCGTATCGGATTGATAATAGACCTTTAGCACAAGTAGAAATAGTAGATATGAAGGAAGAATATAAAATGGGCAATCGTAATATTTTTAGCACCAAACTAAAAGAGGCTATTAAAGATAGATTAGATAAAAAGGAACAAGTACTTATCTTCTTAAATCGACGTGGATTTGCTACCTTTATTCAATGCCGTGATTGTGGAGTTACGATGAAATGTCCTAATTGTGAAATCACATTAACCTATCATTTTGTAGACAAAATGCTCAAATGCCATTATTGTAATTTTCAAAAGGTTGCACCACAATCATGTCCAAAATGTCATGGTCTCCAAATTCGCTATTTTGGGACAGGAACTCAGAAAGTAGAGGGTGAATTGCAAAAATTATTCCCAAAAGCAAGAATTTCAAGAATGGATTTAGATACAACTACTCATAAGATGGCTCATGATAAAATACTCTCTTCTTTTAAATCACAAGGAATAGATATATTAGTTGGTACACAAATGATTGCTAAGGGATTAGATTTTCCTAATGTTACTTTAGTAGGGGTAGTATCTGCGGATGTAGGGTTAAACATACCTGATTTTCGTGCCTCAGAACGCACATTTGCATTACTTACTCAAGTGGCAGGCCGCGCTGGAAGAGGACAGATACCAGGATTGGTTATCATTCAAACCTACAATCCAGAGCACCCCACTATTCTATCAGCTAAAACACAGGATTATAACGCATTTTATTCACAAGAGATTACATTTCGAAAGGAACTTAATTACCCACCCTTTACTCACCTATCTAATATAATTATCAAAGGTAAAGACGAAGAAGAAACAATTAAATTAGCCCAGAATATAGGTAGTAATCTACGAATTACTACCCAGGATAACACTATCATTATTTTAGGTCCTGCTCCCTGTCCGTTAACAAAGATAAAGGAAGAATATCGCTGGCAAATACTTCTTAAAGGCAATCCCAAAGCTATTCGACAATTATTAAAATCTGCTTTAGAACAAACTACTATTCCTAAACATTTGAAAGTAAGTATAGATGTAGACCCAATTGGAATGTTATAAAGCAGAGTTCCTCATCCTTCAGTTACCTATTCTCATTTTACCTTTCAATTTTGGGTCAAGAATATCTCTTAACCCATCACCTAATAAGTTAAAACCAATTACTATTACCGCAATAGCAATGCCAGGGAAAATGGAAAACCATGGAGCGGTAAGAATAAAATTACTTCCAATACTTACGATAGACCCCCAACTTGGAGTAGGTGGTTGTGCCCCTAAATCAAGGAAACTTAAAGAGGCTTCACTTAAGATATAACTGCCAATCCTTAAACTGGCAACTACCATGATTATAGGGGATATATTAGGTAGGATATGTCTTAAGACTATTCTTATATGAGAAGCACCAATGACTTTAGCTGCTTCTATATAATCCTGTTCTTTAATAGATAATACCATTCCTCTTACTAATCTGGCAAATTCTGCCCAACCTACTGCCGCTAATGCAATGTATAGGGTAATCAACCCTGGGCCAATTGCTACTGCAATGCCAATAGCTAAAAGTAACCCAGGAAAGGCTAACATAATATCTGTCAAGGTAATAATTAATTTATCTGTTTTACCACCAATATAACCTCCTATTGTCCCAAAGATAAAACCAATAAGCATAGCCAAAAAAGTTGCTATCGTGCCTACTGCTAATGAAATTCTTGCCCCGTATAAAATCCGAGAGAATATATCTCTTCCAAGATTATCTGTGCCACAAAGATGTTTTAAATCAGGAGCTTGAAGTCTTTCCTCAAGGTTAATCTTAAATGGGTCATAAGGGGAGATTAGTGGAGCACAAACAGCTACCAGAATAAATATACTGATTATAATTATCCCTATTAATGTTGTTTTGTTTTTATATATCCTTTTCATTTTACTCTAATCTTTGGATTCAAGAAATGGTATAAAATATCCACTATCAAATTAACTATTACAAATACAAAGGCACCAAAAAGTACTGTACCCATTACAACAGGTATATCCTGTTTCATAATTCCCTCTACTGCATATCTACCTAATCCTGGCCAGCCAAATACTGTTTCGGTAAGTACCGACCCATTGAGATAACTTCCAAAATCTAAACCAATAATGGTAACTATTGGAATAAGGCTATTCTTCAAGGCATGTTTAAATATCACTACATGTTCTTTTAGTCCTTTAGCCCTTGCAGTTCTTATATAGTTTTCTCCTAAGATTTCTAACATAGATGTGCGTGTAATTCGAGCAATTAATGCCACAGAGCGCAGGCCTAAAGTAGTAGCAGGTAGGATAAGATAAATGGGGTTTCCACCACCCATTCCAGAAATAGGTAGCCAACCAAGTTTAATAGAAAAGATAAAGATAAGAAGTAGTCCAAACCAAAATACTGGCGTAGAGATGCCAAATACTGCTAAAACCATTACCAGCCTATCCCAGAATGAACCTTGTGTTATAGCTGCAAAGATGCCAATTGATACGCCAATTAAGATGGCAATAATCATCGCCGCTACCGCCAATTTCAGAGTATTGGGGAATTTTTCAATGATAGATTCACTCACTGGCTGGTTAGTTGATAAAGACCTGCCTAAATCACCTTGAATAGTCCTAAACAGGTAAGAAATATATTGAATATGGAAAGGTTTATCAAGTCCCATCTCTACCCTTATCTGCTTAAGGGTTTCAGGACTTACTCTTTCTCCCACTATACCTGAAGTAGGGTCTCCTGGAATGACATAAATTAGGACAAAGGTGATGGTAGCTATCCCTAAAAGAGTAGGAATGGTTAATAATAATCGTTTAATAATGTAAATTAACATCTTTTAATGGTTTTGCACATTCTTTTTCAATTATAACCCTAATAGATAGTATCTCATCCAAGGATTTCAATCCTTAATCCCAATGAACAGTCCCAAAATCACGGTAATGGGTTAATTACTTCTTTATAAGTTTCAGGCCTGCGATTTGCATAGAAAGTCCAGATATTTCTTGTCTCTTTTATTATATCCATGTCCAATTCTGCTACCAATACCTCATCTTTTTCACTACCTGCCTCTGCAATTATTTCACCATCTGGGTAAATGACAAGACTTCCACCATGAAATTTCTGTCCCTCTTCATCACCAACTCTATTGACTCTGACTACAAAGAGATTATTTGCGATAGCATGTGAACATAACATCTTGCGCCATTTAGCCTGAAAAGCAAATGTACAGGCAGTAGGTGCAAAAATAATCTGTGCACCTTTTAAGCCTAATATTCGACTACCCTCTGGGAAGAAATTGTCCCAACAAATTTGTACACCAATAGTAGCAAATTTGGTTTTGAACACAGGATAACCCAAATTGCCTAATGTAAAATAAAATTTCTCTTCCCAAAGTGGCTGATGTGGAATGTGGTTTTTTCGATATTTACCAAGTAGTTTCCCAGTAGAATTTATCACCGCCGCAGTATTAAAATACACTCCTTCATCAGCTTTCTCAAACATTGGTAGAATCAAAGCAACTTTTTCCTCTTTTGCTACTTCACTCATTAAATTAGTTGTCTCACCTGGAATTTCATCAGATAAGGCAAAGTTTGCAACATCGATATTTTTAGGAAACCAATGAAGGTTGAACATTTCTTGAAAGCAAATGATATTTGCTCCTTGCAAAGCGGCTTTTCGAGTTAGCTCAATAGCCTTATCTAAATTTGCTTTTTTCTCCTTCGTACAGCTCATTTGAATTAAACCTACTTTAATCACTTTTTAAATCCCTCCGTTACTATTTAGAGTGTTTTCAGATAAAACCTGTTCCTGTCCCTAATTAAATCAGGGATTCAGGAATTGAGTGTTGATTCCTGAACCCCTGAGCCTGTCCCTGATTTAATCATGGGGGGAGCAGACTTATCCCCTTTTTACACCACATCTGCATAGATTTCACTATTAGCGTTATTTTCAGACACCACCAAAAAATCCTCTCCGTACACCCCGTGTCTTAATTTTATCAAATACAACAAAATAAGTCAATAAAAAAAACAAGAGGTAATTTTTGTTACCTCTTGTTTTTTGGTTTCTTCAGTTTTTTAGTTTTTGTATCTTAGGCGGCAATTTTTTCTTTAATTAAAGCCATATCTTCCTCCAATTTTCTTACTCTATCTGTCAGTAACATATGTTCTTCGCGACGGACTATTACCTCATACAATCTATCTATTCGTTGATTTATATTACCTAATTGTTGATATATATCTGATACCCTGCTAGTGTCGTGTTGAGGAAATTCTGCACTATTTTCAAAGATTATCACCCCTAATCAAATATCTTATCCTTACCCACAAGTCCAAATATAGTTAATTGACAATTATCAATTAGCCATTGAGAGCGTTGCAAATGACTTTTAGTTATGGTGCGGGTTTGGAAGAATTTTGGGTGATAAAAGATGCCAAAGCGATAAAAAAGAGATAATTTGCTTAGTTGACATCAAAAAGAGGAGGTGTTATA
>JBFMDD010000358.1:0-2445 GCA_040754115.1 bacterium | reverse complement strand
GTTAATGACCCCCTGGGTTGTCTTTTGGGACTCCAAAATGTCAACAGAAACAAAAAGATGGCAAGAAATGAGGTAAAGCAATGCCTGGGACCATAGATATAGCCTTAAGTCCTACGCAACGCTCTCTACTACCATTAGGAGACTATCAGATTTTTTAAGTTGACAAGTATTCTATTTTATGATATGATACTAAAAAATTAATTACTGGAGTAGGTAAGCGTTCAGGTGTAAGTAAGGGAAAATGGAAAAGTAGGGGAAAAAAGGGACATCTCAAATTTTAATTTATTGATGGTTGCGTATTTTGTCTCCCAGAGAATGGCTTTTTATAAATAAATAAATAAGTTCCATTTTGGGGAGGTCTCAACCCTGGCGACAGCCCAAGGTTTGTGCATCCGATGAAAAGAGGAACTTACTTTTGCAAAGACTATAACTGTGTACGGTATCCATGTCCGTTTAGAACAACCAGAACAACTATCAAATCACGCTACATAAAAATAAATTTCCCATTTTCCCACTATTTTTGCTTCGCAACATACTTCGTATTCCCCTTTTCCCTTCATTACGCCCTGAACGGTTACGGGAGTAGAACGGATGTATATAATTATTATTGGATGTGGCAGGGTAGGGTCACAATTGGCAAATTCATTAAGTATGGAAGGACATAATATAGTTATAATTGATAAAAATGAGCGTTCATTCAAGCGACTTGGAGCTAATTTTAATGGGACAACTTTGGTAGGTAATGGTTATGATGAGGAACTTTTGCGAGAAGCAGGTATCGAAAAAGCAGATGCGGTAGCTGTAGTTACAAATGGTGATAATACTAATGTCGTCTCTACACAGGTAGCAAGGAAGATATTCCATGTACCTACTGTTGTTACAAGAATATATGACCCAAAACGGGAATATCTGTATCGTGAACTTGGACTGGATGTTATTGGTGGAACAACTTTAATCGCGGAGATGATTAAGGAAAAGATTACAAAAGGTCATTTTACTCACCAATTATCAAAGGTTAGTGAAGTAAAAATAATTGAGTTTAAAATAGACAAAAACATGGCTGGTTTAACTCTAACAGAAATAGAGAGTGAAAAACAAGCTAAAATCTTCGCAGTAATTCGTGATAAAGAAATTTTCTCTGTGCAGAAAGATATGATAGTTAAAGGAGAAGATATTTTGCTCATTATCACTAAAAAGTAGAGATGAGAGAGGAAGAAGTAAAGAAAAATGGGAAGGAAACTGAAAAATAAATAGCTTTTGCAAAAGTAAGTTCCACTTTTTGAAGTACGGTGGCTTGCTTTCGGGTGAGAGAAAAGTATGTTCAGTATACCCAGTGAAGAGTAATCAGTAATCAATGAGCAATATGATGGATTGGAAGAACTGATCACTGAACATACTGATCACTTTTAATCAAATCAAAAGCAATCTTTTAGACTCCCTATTATCTGCGATATGAAAAAACATAAATCTCTCTACTTCCTCCATAAAAAGAAGGTGTGATATGTACATTGTCATTGTTGGTGGGGGAAAAGTTGGACATCGACTGGCTAAGATGCTCTCCTCTGGTAAACATGAGATTGCACTGGTGGAAAAAGATGGAAGTATCTGCTCAGAAATAGCCGAAGAGCTGGATAATATTCTAATTATAGAAGGAGATGGATGTGAATCAAGATATTTAGAAGACGCTGGAATTAAAAAAGCAGATGTGGTTGTCGCAGCTACAGGTGATGATGAAGATAACATTGTTATATGTCAATTAGCAAAGGAATACTTCCATGTACCACGCACTGTGGCAAGAGTAAATGACCCTAAAAATGAGCATGTATTTGATGAATTAGGGGTAGATATTCCAATAAATAGTACGGCAATTATTGCTCGGATAATTGAGGAAGAAACTTCTTTGGAGGATTTTATTAACCTGATGACCATCCAAAAAGGTAAATTAGCTATTGTTCGTGTAGACATTATGCATAATTCTCCAGTTACAAATAAAAAGATAAGTAAAATCAAATTACCACCTAATTCAGTTATTGTCTCTATTGTTAGAGGTAAAGAGGTTATTGTTCCCTCTGGCGAAACTAAATTGGAGGAAGGAGACGATATAATTGCAGTAACCACTATTGAAAATGAACAGGCATTACTTAGTATCCTCTTAGGTGAGATTGATATAAATGAGTAATAAGAAAATAATAACAAAAATTATTAATCCAATTATTGGCTTTCTAATTGAAATCCTAATAGTATTTTTTATCATCATTATTGCTTTGGTAATAGCTGCTTTAGTCTGGTACATAAGATAATTCCAAAACCTACCTTACAAAATATCGACCTGTATGGTTAAGTTCACTAATGAAAATGAAACTTTCATCTCACACTACAAGAAAAATAGAAACTGATAGAAATATAATGGAAATTTATAGAAATTGATTGAAATTGGTAGTAAAA
>JBFMDD010000357.1:0-3904 GCA_040754115.1 bacterium | reverse complement strand
GAATTCCAAAAAAATTAACACTAAATCAACCAAAATGAAGAATTTTGGGGGAAAGGGGGAAGTTTTATTATTTGAATCCCACTTAATCCTCTATTCTTCGTCGGAAGATAAGTTGGGGAATTTCTGCTTTTATAACTTTATATGTTGACTTTTTATTAAAGTTATGGTATCATATAAATGAAAAATAAAAGTGAGCGTTGAGGTTATACATCTGAAGTGTAAATGGAAGAAAGGAAATATGTGGGGAAAGCAAGTATTTTGGGAAAGTGGGAAAGGGAAATCTCATTACCTACTTTCTTACATTCACAATCTCCACATCCTTTTCACCCACCTGAACGCTTACAAATAAACAAAATGGAGGGTAAATAAAACAATGTTAAATAAAAAAGGATTTACATTAGTTGAATTGTTAATAGTGGTTGTTATATTGGCGATTTTGTTCTTAATTGCAGCAGTTAGAGTGCCTCAGGTACTTACAAGGGCAAGGGAGGCAAAAACAAAAGATCATTTAGCTAATATGCGGCTAGCGATTAATAATTACTACAGTACTAATCCTGGATTTTTCCCAAAGGACCTTGATGACCAACGAGATATTATTGGTGACCAGTCTCTCCCTGCTTTCATTCCGGATTATATGCCACAAATTCCTAAGGTGAGACTAAGGTCAAATCTAGGACATTCAAGTAATTCAGATGCTGTAAAGGTTATCGATACAGGGACAAATCTGATGCAAGATACAGATATAACTGATGAGGGAGGATGGATTTATAGCTCAACTACTGGTGAGATTAGAATCAATTGTAACCATATAGATAGTCGAGAAAAAATGTATTATTCAAACTATGGGTATGAAGAAAAATAACAAGCTAATCTTCGCAATTTTTACAGGATTAATCCTGTAGAATTTCATAGATGGTAATGGTAATGAAGAGGCTAAACTCTAATGTGCTCTATTCGTTCAAAGAAGAAAAGGAAAGGGAAAAGATGCTCAAAGAGGAAACATTAGAAGCAAAAAATAAAGAGTTAGAAGAAGAATTGGATGAGATGACTGAAGAATTGTCTCTTGCTTATGAAGAACTTTCATTAGTATATGATGTTTCTCATAGCGTAGGGGCAATGTTAAATGTAGATAGGTTACCAATTGAAGTTTTGAATAAGGCAATGAATATTTTAGATACTAAATATGGTTATTTAATGTTATTTGATGAAGAAGATTTTAAATTGAAGATTAAGGCAGCAATAGGTTTTGAGCCTGAAAAATTAGAGAAATTTAGAACTGCATTTAAGGCAGAAGAGGGAATATCAGGTGAGGCGGTAAGAAATGGAAAATTTATCATCCATGATAATATCCAATCTTCTAAGATCATTCATGAACACATCTTAGGTATTAATAATATCTTATGTGTGCCGATGAAATATAAAGATGAGCCAATTGGAATAATAACTTTATGTGATAAACGCTCTGGTAAACCTTTCTTCGCTCCAGATGCAAGACTTCTATTTGCGTTAGCTACCTTAGTAGCAACTACAATTCAAAACGCCCGCTTTTTTAGTCAACTTCAAGATTTATTTATCACTACTGTAAGTTCTCTATCATCAGCTATTGATGAAAAAGATGCCTATACTCATGGTCATTCTAAACGGGTAACTGAGTTGGTATTGAATATTGCAGATGCATTAAATATGTCAGAAAAAGATAAAAATATCCTTGAACTAAGTGCTCGATTACACGATTTAGGTAAAATTGGTGTATCTGAAGCTATATTAAGCAAACCTGGTAAGTTAAATGATGAAGAATGGAAGATAATGAAGGCACATCCTCTAAAAGGGGTTAAAATCCTCCAGCCAGTAGAAGAGGAAGTAATAGATACATTAGTTGCTGTCCGAGAAGCACGGTTACTTGTTCCAAAAGAAGATATACAAAATATTATTCCTGGAATTAAACATCATCATGAAAGATATGATGGTAAAGGTTATCCGGATGGATTACAAGGAGAAGATATTCCTTTAATAGCCAGAATAATTGCAGTAGCAGATGCATTTGATGCTATGACATCCAAAAGAGCATATCGTGATGCCATGAGTGAAGAAAAAGCACTTGAAGAACTAAGAAAAAATGCTGGCTTTCAACATGACCCAAATATAGTTGAGATATTTATACAAACAAGAAAAAAACAAGAAGAAAGAAGAATGAAAATAAAGTCTTTTGTCAATTCGTAATTATCTCCAGAGGAAATTATACTCAACACCGTTACAAATTGCGATTTTAGAGACGGTTCACTTTAGCGTGAAAGCTTGCAGTTAAAAAATGGATATGAAATTAGAAATTGGGGAAAGAAGTGAAGACCTAATTTCCAATTTCTAATTTCCAAAAGAAATCACAGGAAAAACGATGAAAATGAACCGTCCCTAAATAGGCTCAGTTAATGGCAGTGTCCAGTTATAATATCTTAACTAATCTATCTGCAACCTTCTCGATTACATCCCTGCGTGAGACAAGGTTACCTTCCTTTAACAACTCCTTTGCTTGGTTAACCTTTTCCTCCCGTATATCCTGGCTTTTTAATACTAAAAGTATAAGTTTAGTTATTTCGTACGCAGTTCTACCTTCCTGAGACAAAGTAAGTTTATCTTCCCCTTTAGATACAACGGTTTCTTCCCCTCGGGTAGGAGCAAATTCCTTTGGATGTTTAATTGCCTCTTCAAAAGATACCTGCGGAGCAGGTCTTCGTTTAAGAACATCATGTTCTTTCTGAGTAGTTTCTTGTGTTTTTATTAAATCATCTAATTTATAAATATCCATTTTGACAAGTATCTCTTAATTTCTTCTTCCTTATTATTTCTGATATATTCAATTAAGTCTGAATTAACTAATTTTTCCCAAAATACTTTGCGGTCTTCTTTATTTTTATATTTAGCGTGCACTTTAGTTCGTAAGTTACCTAATAAATCTACTAATATTTCATATTCGACACCATAGATATTTAGTAGGTCTTCCTTAATCTTTTTTGCTAATGCAGGACTTTGGCCACTTGTAGAGACACTAATAATTAATTTACCTCTATGGAAAGTTGCTGGGAGAATAAAATTACCCAAGCTGGGAGCATCAACAACATTTATTAATAAATTTAACTTACCAGCATCATTAGCAATTTTAGCATTAAGTTGTTTATCATCAGTTGCCACAATGACTAAAAATGTATCATTTTTTATATGTTTGGATTTGTATTCTTGTTTTAAATAGGTTATTTTATTTTTTTTGAGCAATTCTTTAAAAGAAGAAATAATCTCTGGACTAATTACTACAACCTTAGCCTGTGCTTCAACTAATGATTTAACCTTGCGAAGTGCTATTTCACCTCCTCCGACCACAACACACTTCTTATCTTTTAAATCAAGACATATTGGATAATAATCACTCATTATTTTCTAACTTTTTAGCCTCT
Source organism: bacterium (assembly GCA_040754115.1). Classification (GTDB taxonomy): domain Bacteria; phylum UBA9089; class CG2-30-40-21; order CG2-30-40-21; family SBAY01; genus JBFMDD01. Next base: position 458 of record JBFMDD010000357.1, on the reverse strand, counting down.
TCAAAAGCCTTATTTGCCTCATCTATTTTAAAAAGATGCTGTAGAGCTATTGCCTTATTGAACCATGCTTGATGGAAATTAGGGTTTAGTTTTATAGCTTCATCAAAACATTCTACTGCATTACTGTATTTCGCCAATTTACATAATGCTACCCCTTGATTATAGTAACTATTTTCATCCTTTGGGTTTATTCTTAGTGCCTCGTAGAAGCAAAATATTGCCTCTTCGTATGCCTCTAACTTACATAAATCTATTCCTTTATTAAACCATGCTTGGTAAGAATCAGAATTTAAGTTAATAACTTCGTCATAGCACCTAATAGCTTCCTTGTAACTTCCAAGCATAGCCAATGCTATTCCTTTATTTAACCAGGATTGATAAGATTTAGGATTTAATCTTAAATAGGCATCATAATATACTACCGCTGACTTGTATTCTCCAAATTTATATAATGCATT
>JBFMDD010000356.1:0-4503 GCA_040754115.1 bacterium | reverse complement strand
GTTAATGACCCCCTGGGTTGTCTTTTGGGACTCCAAAATGTCAACAGAAACAAAAAGATGGCAAGAAATGAGGTAAAGCAATGCCTGGGACCATAGATATAGCCTTAAGTCCTACGCAACGCTCTCGTTGGGGAATTTCTGACATCACTTAATTTTTAATTGACATCTAATCAAATTTGTGGTATATTTATGACTTAATATGGTAGGAAACCTGTCTTGGTGACGGATTAGGGTTCATGCCCAGCACAGGTTTATCCGAGAACATTCAATAAATATAAAGGGGTGATTTATAAATGTCAGAGATTTATCAGCCAGGAACGGCATTTATAGTTATTGACATGCTGAATGATTTTGTCTTACCAGGTGCTCCTTTAGAAGTACCAAATGCAAAAGATATTATCCCAGCAATAAAGAAAAGATTAGAAGATGCCAGGCATAAGATGATTCCAATAATATATGCCTGTGACTCTCACTATAAGGATGATATAGAATTTAACAAATGGCCTAAACATGCTATAAAAGGAAGTCATGGAGCAGAAGTAGTAGAAGAATTAACGCCAGAGGATGGAGATTATGTTATTTACAAAAGGAAATATTCTGCCTTTTGTGGAACAGATTTAAATTTGATATTAAGAGAGTTAAAAATAGAAAGACTGATTTTAACAGGCGTAGTAACAGATATTTGTGTATTACACACTGCTGCTGATGGATATATGTTGGATTATGAGATTATCATTCCAGAAGATAGTTGTATTGCTCTATCCGACGAGGACCAAAAATGGGCTCTAAACCAGGCTAAACGACTCTATGATGCACAGATTGTTTGAGAAGTTGTGGGACGGTTCACTTTTGTTTGAAAGCTTGCGGTTATAAAGATGGAGTTGAAATTAGAAATTGGGGAGAGAAATGAAACAAATCTATGAGTTGGATGTTTACAAACTGGCGGAGGAGTTGTCAGATAAGCCCTGGTACGACTTTGATAAAGAGACCAAATCATGGTTGCGAAAACTTATCAGGCGGAAAGTTCTATCTGAGTTAGATGAGATGGAATACAAAGTAATAATTGATAAGCTTGGTCCCAAATTGAATACGTTTATCAACAGTACAAAAGCGTGAAAGCCCAATTTCTAATTTCAGTGTGGATATCCGAAAGAAATCATAGGAAAAACGATAAGATGAACTATCCCAAGGTTGTTTGTTATTCGTTGTTTAATAGGGAGATTATTAGATGGAATTTCACATTGCTACTTCACAGCAGATAAAAGATGGTAAAGTAACTGATGTCTATTTTCAAAGAACAGTTGAAATTTTAAAGGAAAAGAATATAGATAAAAAGGTTACTGCAGAAATCCGAGCGACTGACCTACCATTAGACTGGAATTGGGCAGTATTATGTGGCATAGAAGAAATAGCATATCTTTTACAGGATAAACCGGTGCAAATTCGGTGTATGCGTGAGGGAACAATTTTTAAGGCAGGCGAACCTGTATTAGAAATTGCAGGTAATTATACTGATTTTGCTATTTTAGAGACAGCACTTTTGGGTTTACTGTGTCAAGCCTCTGGAGTAGCAACAAAAGCCTCTCGATGCCGAATAGCAGCTGAGAATAAGACTGTATTAAGTTTTGGAGCAAGGAGGATGCATCCTGCATTAGCTCCGATGATAGATAGAGCGGCTTTTATTGGTGGATGTGATGGAGTAGCAGTAATACAAAGTGCAGAAATGATAGGCATAACACCAAAAGGCACTATGCCTCATGCACTAATATTAATTGTTGGTGACCCTGTTGAGGCATTCTTGCTTTTTCATGAAGTAGAACCAATAGATGTTCCTCGAATAGCCTTAGTTGATACATTTGGAGATGAAAAATTTGAGGCAATTAAAGCAGCTGAGGCATTAGGACATAACCTATCAGCAGTAAGAATAGATACACCTAACTCAAGACGAGGTAATTTTAAGAAAATACTTGAAGAAGTTCGCTGGGAATTGAATATACGCGGATTTAAAGATGTGAAAATATTTGTCAGTGGTGGATTAGATGAACATAGTATCTTACAATTAAATGAAGTAGCAGATGGATATGGAGTGGGAACATCCTTAAGTAATGCACCTGTAGTTAATTTTGCAATGGATATTGTTGAAATAGAAGGCAACCCTATCGCCAAACGAGGGAAACTCTCTGGCTCAAAGAATGTTTTACAATGTCCTGATTGTCATCAGAGAAAAGTAGTGCCAAAAGATACTGAGTTAGAAAAATGCCCTTTATGTAAAAAGAAGTATGAATCCCTACTTGATACATTAATTAAAGATGGAAAAGTAGTTGCAGATATTCCCTCTCCAAAGAAAATTAGAGATTATGTCCTAATACAGATAAAGGATTTTGAACTAAAATTATAATTTTACTTGCAATTGTTTAGTCCTCATGTTATAATAAAGAAGTCAACTTCACTGATTACTAAATAAAGTGTCCCCATCGACTAGAGGCCGAGGTCATCACTCTTTCAAGGTGACGGCGGGGGTTCGAATCCCCCTGGGGACGCCAGTTTTTATAAAGTGTTGATACCTAAACACTTATGATAATTTGAAAGTTGATAAGAGAAAAATCAAGGTTTGTTAATGGAGGTAAAAAAATAAATGATTAAGGTTAAGCGGGCTCTAATAAGCGTTGCTGACAAACAAGGATTATTTAATCTGGCTAATTATTTAGACCAGATGAATGTAGAAATTATCTCTACTGGTGGTACAGCCAAATTATTGAAAGAAGCTGGAATATCGGTTATTCCTGTATCTGATATAACTAATTTCCCAGAGATGTTAGATGGAAGGGTAAAAACATTACATCCTAAAATTCATGCAGCGATTTTAGCACAACGAACTCCAGAACACCTTAACCAGCTTGAAGAACATGGAATTAAACCAATTGACCTGATAATTGTTAATCTTTATCCATTTGCAAAAACTATTGCTAAGCCTGATGTTACTATGGAAGAAGCAATTGAGAATATTGATATTGGTGGGCCTACTATGATTCGTGCCGCAGCTAAAAATTATAACTATGTTGTAGCAGTAACCTCTCCTGCAAGATATGAAGAGGTACTTAGGGAACTCAAAGAAAATGATTGTTGTGTATCTTTAGAGTTAAGTTATAAATTAGCCTGTGAGGCATTTGCCTATACTGCTCAATATGATTCTATTATTCATCAATATTTAGAAAAAGACCCTTTCCCAACTACTTTAAATTTAACTTATCAAAAGATTCAGTCATTACGGTATGGCGAGAACCCACATCAGCAGGCTGCTTTCTATAAAAATCCACAAATTACTATACCTGGAATTAGTAATGCGAAACAATTACATGGTAAAGAACTTTCTTACAATAATATTTTAGACCTTGATTCTGCATTAGAATTGGTAAAAGAATTCGAGGAAGATTTTGCTTGTGTAATCATCAAGCATAACAATCCTTGTGGAGTAGCTGTAGCTAATAAGCAACTGATTTCATATAAACTTGCTCAAAAAACAGACCCTACCTCTGCATTTGGAGGGATAATTAGTTTTAACCAAAAGGTAGAAGAAGATACCGCAGAAGAGATAGTGAAGACATTTATTGAGGCTATTATTGCCCCTGGTTTCACTAAGGAGGCTCTTGAAATTCTTAAAACCAAAAAAGACATGAGAGTTTTAGAGGTAGCTCAATGGCAAAATAATTTACCCTTTGCTACTTCTATAAGAAGTGTAGTAGGTGGATTACTTGTTCAGGATAGTGATTTGAAGAAAATTACTCAACAAGACCTCAAGGTAGTTACCAAACTACAACCTACTGAACAAGAGATAAAGACAATGCTTTTTGGTTGGAAGGTAGTAAAGCATATCAAGTCTAATGCTATTGTATTAGCTAAAGAGAATCGAACTATTGGTATTGGTGCTGGGCAGATGTCACGGGTAGACGCTGTCAAAATTGCTATTGATAAAGCATTGAGTGAAGCATTTGGAGCAATTATGGCTTCTGATGCCTTCTTCCCATTTAGAGATGGAATTGACTTAGCTGATAAAGCAGGTGTGCGTGGAGTAATTCAGCCTGGAGGTTCTATTCGAGATGAAGAAGTAATCAACGCTGCCAATGAATATGGGATGACAATGGTATTTACTGGAATTAGACATTTTAAACATTAAGAGAGCGTTGCAAATAGTTTTTAGTTATGATGCGGATTTGGGAGAGTTTTTTGGTGGTGTCTGAAAATCACTCTAATAGTGAAATCTATGCAAATTTGGTGTAAAAAGGGGCTAAGGAGATAAGGGAGATATGGAGATTATTCATTGTAATTTGCAAAATTTTCGTAACCGTTCAGGGTTCCCGGTTCAAGATTCAGGGTTAGGGGTGTGCTCCTGAGTTGATTTGCTTAGCTGTTTGTCAGGATTTGATATTTTTAAAGCATTTATACTCAACACCGTTACAAATTGCGATTTTAGAAACGGTTCACTTTAGCGTGAAAGCTTGCGGT
>JBFMDD010000355.1:0-2939 GCA_040754115.1 bacterium | reverse complement strand
ATGTATAGGAATTTGATAGTTGTTCTGGTCATTCCCACATTATAGTCTTTGGAAAAGTAAGTTCCTCTTTTTGGAGTGCGGTAGCTTGCTACCGCTTTGAGCAAAGCGCAAGCACGCTCTCGCCGTCCAAAGCGAAAGCAAGCTTTCGCACTCCACATTTTGAGAGAAAAGTGTGTTCAGTATACTCAGTGGGCAGTGAACAGTCAGCAGTAAGCAGTGAACATACTGATCACTATTCACTGAATATACTGATCACTGAAAATTAAAATTTGAAATGAAATTCTTGGGACGATTCACTATTAGAGTTATTTTCAGACACCACCGAAAAATGAAGCTCACAAGCAAGATGCTTGTGTTACTTTATATTCTGTGTTTATCTGTGGCTTAAAACTAAAAATGGGTAAAAAGAAAAAAATAAAAAAAGAAATAACTATTACCAAATTCAGGCTTTCTAAAATTGATTTGTTATTCATGGGTGGATTGTTAGCCCTGGTATTGATTTACTTCTTTAAAGCCGCTACCTTGCAAGGTGTATTCATCACCGGCGATTTAACCACCAGTGACCTGACTAATCTGAACTATCCAGTCAGACATTTTTTAGGAGAATGTCTAAAAAAAGGCATTCTACCTCTCTGGACACCGGATATTTATGGTGGTTTTCCTGTCTTTGCTGAGAGTGAGATGGGCGGGTTTTATCCACCTAACTTACTACTATTCGCTACCTTACCTCCATACATCGCCTTCAATTATAGTATTATTTTAAACTTCTTTTTGACTGCATTATTTTTCTTCCTCTATGCCAGAAGTATTAATTTAAGTACTTTTGCATCATTTATTGGTGGGTTTTCATTTGCATTTTGTGGCTTTTTTGTTACTCATATCAAACATACCAATATGATTTATGCCGCTTGTTGGCTGCCTCTACTGTTTTTCTTAGTTGAGATGTTCTTTAGGGGTCAAACCTTGAATATGGAATTTAGGACTAAATTCCATATTCAAGGTTTGACCCCATTAGGCTTAGTATTTGGAGTGCAGGTATTAGCTGGACATTTCCAGATAGCTTACTATTCGATTTTAGCCGCCTCTATTTATCTTGTTTTTAGATTTGGCTCACTGGCGTTTTTAAACTCTACTCCTATCAAAAGCAAAACACAAATCCAAAAATTAAAATCTAAAATCCAAAATTTAAAAAAGCCTGCTTTAAAATTTTTAGCAGCACTTTTAATAATTTATATCATTGGAGCAGGATTATCTGCAGTACAGGTATTGCCAACAAAGGAATTTACAGGTCTGGCAACAAGGGCAGGCGGACTTACCTTCGCAGATGCCTCTGCCTGGCCTTATCATCCTAAAAATTTAATTACCTTTATCTTCCCTTACTGGTTTGGTGATTATGCAAATGGGGATTATCCTTCAACAATTGAAGGAGAGATGATACTATTCTGGGAAAATTGTGGCTATGTAGGTGTATTTACTTTAATACTGGCATTTTTAGGACTAATATTTTTCTTTTTAAAAAGGAGTGAGGTAAGGTTTTTTGCTATACTTGGGTTATTTTCTATCTTGCTTGTCTTTGGAAAATATACACCAGTGTATAAGTTTCTATGGAATTATTTACCTGGTCTAAAGTTCTTCCGTTTCCCTAACAGATTTTTGTTGTTAACAAGCTTTTCGCTTTGTATATTGGCTGGTTTTGGAATACAGTGGATTAGGGGTCAAACCTTGAATATGGAATTTACGAGTAAATTCCATATTCAAGGTTTGATTCCCTCCATCATAGCCATTGCAGTAATTTTTGATTTGTTTAAGTTTGGGTTTTCACATAATCCTACTGTTAACCCTAAGGATTGGTTAGCGAAGCCCAAGACGGTTGAATTTTTAGAGAAGGATAAAAGTCTTTATCGAATCTATAATTTTGCATGTGATGAATCCTGGCGAATGGTGTATTCCAAATCTAAAGGTTGGAAAGGGGACTTAAGTTTTTATATCAATCATCGTGAGGTGCTACATCCTAATTTTAATATGATTTATCACATCCCAAGTATAGAAGGCTACCCTGCATTTGCCCCAATAAGGCTAAATAATATTCATCATTTCTTCCGTGATTTAAATAATGTCAGTCTGTACAAACATCGTCGTGATGACCCATTAGGTTTTGCAGTTCCAAAACCTCAATTTACTAAACTACTCGGAATTCTAAACGTAAAGTATATCCTATCATTTTGGGAGATGAATAGTCCTGTTTTAAAGGAAGTATTCCAGGTACCCTTTAAAGAAAATATGATACCTGCAAGAGTATATGAAAATAAAGAAGTTATCCCACGAGTCTATGTAGTACCAAAGGTAAAAGTGATTAAAGATGAAGTAGAGATTTTAGGAGAATTGACTAAACCTGAATTTGACCCTATGAAGTATGTGATTATTGAAGAAGAAATAGATTTTACTGGTACAGATACGGTAGACTCTGAAGTAAAAATAACTAAATATTCACCTCTTGAGGTAATTATTGAAGCAGAGATGACCAATAGTGGCGTTTTGGTCTTTGCAGATTCCTACTATCCCAACTGGAAGGTTTTTGTTGATGATAAAGAAGATAAAATATATCGTGCAAATTACATCCAACGAGCAGTTGTAATAAAAGAAGGTAAGCATAAAATTAGGTTTGTCTATGATGCTATCTCCTTTAAAATTGGTGGAATAATCACTATTATTACTTTGCTATCTGCTTTAACTTACATTGGGTATAAATTAGGTCTGGCTATTTTTAAACGATAGGGGAACTTTAGAGTACGAAAATTTGCGACCTGTGCGCGGTTAGAATAATAAAGACTCATGTATCAGTTTTTAAGAGAGTTAAATCACACAATGCAAGATAGAAATAAATTGAAATTAGTTGAATTCGAAGAATGTTGCGAAGCAAAAATTTATGGGAATTCATT
>JBFMDD010000354.1:0-6312 GCA_040754115.1 bacterium | reverse complement strand
CCCAATTAAACATATAGTATCCTTTATTAAAGCAATTCCTGAGATGTATAACTGGAAAGTAGAGAGTAGAGAGTAGAGAGTAGAGAGTAGAGAGTAGAGAGTAGAGAGTAGAGAGTAGAGAGAAAAGGATACCATGCAAAAGGTTAGACAAAAATTTCTCTACTTTCTACTTGCTACTTATTAAAAGATAAGGAGTTTTTATGGAGAACACAGATAAAATCAAAGAGTTGAAAGAAAAGATAATGGAGTTAGAAAGGGCAAATAAGGATTTAAAAAGACTTACTCAGGCACAGTCAGAGTTTGTCTCCATTGCCTCTCATGAATTACGCACCCCTCTTACCGCTATTAAAGGGTATATTTCTTTACTTATGCAAGAGGATATCGATATTACTCGTGAAAAGCAATTCGATTTTCTCCATCGCATGGATACCCAGACCAATCACATGATAAAATTAATAAATGACCTACTCAGTCTATCCCGAATGGAGAGTGGTTGGTTTGGAATTTATCGAGATGTAATAGATATACATGCTATGGTAGAATCTGTGGTTACTAATCTAAAGCCCAGTACAACCATTCATCAATTTAAAATAGATTTCCCAACTGATTTTCCTCTAATTATAGGTGATAAAGATAGATTAGAGGAGGTATTTACTAACTTAATTGAGAATGGAATTAGGTATTCACCCAAAGGTGGAGAGATTATCATTAATGGTGAAGTGGAAGGCGATGAGGTTAAAATAAGTATTCAAGATCAAGGAGATGGTATTCCAGAAGAACATTTACCTCATATTTTTGAAAAATTCCACAAAATGGAACCACATCGTCCTGGAAGTACAGGATTAGGACTTTCGATTACTAAAGGGATTGTGGAGGCTCATGGAGGCAAAATATGGGTAGAAAGTGCAATTGGTACTGGAAGTAAGTTTATCTTTACACTGCCAATAAAGGTTACATTAGCTTAAGAATTAGAAAGTGCAAAATTTATAGAGATACTCAAAGAGGCAGAGCGGATATCAATGAGTGATGTCAAAAAAGCAGTAGATTTTCTATCCAAACAAAGTGAATTAATATCAAAAATGAAGGGTGTAAAAATTATTAACTTGTTAGACAAATCCTTAGATCCTATCCGTACTTTATTGATGGCGATAGATGCTAAAAGCCCTTATACAATAGACCATACTATGAAGGTAGTTGAATATACTGTAATGATTGCTAATATGTTAAATCTATCACCTACAGAAAAGCACAATTTACAATTATCTGCTTTATTACATGATATAGGCAGAATAGAGATTCCTGATGAAATCATTTGTAAACCAGATAAATTAACACCGGAAGAACTTGAAAAGATACAACAACATCCAGCCGTAGGCGCACGAATTATAGCTCCATTACGAGAATTAGAATGCGTAATTGGAGGTATCCTCCATCATCATGAACGGTTTGATGGTACTGGCTATCCAGATAGATTAAAAGGTGAAGAAATCCCTTTATCCGCCCGAATTATAGGATTAGCAGACGCCTATAGCGCTATGACCTCCGCTCGCCCTTATCGCAAAGAATTAACTAAAGAAGATGCCTTATCTGAAATCAAGAGAAATGAAGGCAAACAGTTTGACCCACACATAGCTGAGGTCTTTTTACAAGGCATGAGGTAATCATTGGCAGCGTTGTTTTCCCAAAAGATGAAGTTAAGCAAATATTCTACCAAAATAATTGAAATAGGACTAATAGTTTTAGTATTAGCAGTTCCTCTATATTTTGATACACACCTTCATTCTGTATATGACTTAAGCAAAGTAGTTATCTTGAGTTTTTTGTCTTTAGTTATGTTTTATATCTGTCTGCTCAGGATAGCTCTCCAAAGACAAATTGAGTTTTCGTACAACCCGTTGTTTTTACCCATAATTGCCTTTCTCATCATCAGCATCATTTCTACATTACTCTCATACTCACCACTGTTAAGCCTAATTGGTATCTATCGTAGATATAATGGATTAATTACTACTATTAATTATGTTGTGCTCTTTTTCTTAGTTGTCAATTTTATATCACAGGTTGATAGGTTAGTTAAAACAATTATCTTTGCCGGAACAGTCGCTGCTATTTATGGTATTTTTCAACATTTTGGCATAGACCCACTCTTTGTCTCGTTAACTTTTGGAAAGGGACGAGTTACCTCAAGCTTTGGCAATCCAGTATTTTTATCTGCTTATCTAATTATGGTATTTCCCTTAGCATTAAGTCTATATTTAGACAGGAAAGATAAGTGGCTGACCACTATCATCCTATGCCTGCTCTATACCTGTTTATTAATGGCAAAAACAAGGGCTTCATTTTTAGGACTATTTGTAGCACTATTTTTATTTGGAGTCCTTGACTTTAGAAGGATATTGCAAAATAAAGTGAAAGTGATTATATTAGGAATAATATTAATAGGTATTACACTTATCTTTGGAATTGGCAAAGGGTCAATGATTGAAAGGGTCATTGCAACCACAAAAATGCCATCTTTAGGTATAAAAGAAGAACGAGTTAAACTCTGGGAAGGGGCAATGGGAATTATAAGAGAGCATCCATTAATTGGAGTAGGACAGGAGGCAATGAGTTTAGTTTTCCCACAATATGCACCGATAAGATTAGTAGTTGCTTATAAAGGAGCACGAATAGCCGCTGATAAATCCCATAATGAGTTTTTAGATGTAGTAGTAGAAAAAGGGATAATTGGATTAGTGATATATTTATGGCTATTAATCACTTTTATAATAATGGCATGTAAGATTATTAAAGATAAACAGTCAAAATCTATTGCAATAGGTATTTTATCTGCCTGGACAGGGTATCTTACTCAAGCTCTATTTAATCTTAGTATGATTTCTATCACACACCTTTTCTTTATATTGATGGGGATGATGGTGGTCTTATATAAATGTAAAATGCAAAATGTAAAATGCAAAATTAATAAATTAAACAAAATTATTATTGGATTTAGTACAATCTTAGCCTTATTTTTACTAACTTTTATTATTAGAGCTTATTTAGCCGATGTTAATTTTCAACAGGCAGTTGGGTTAAAAAGAGGTGGATTTAGTAAAGAGAGTATTCCTAAATATGAGCAGGCTATTAAACTTAATCCTATTGAAAAAGAGTATCGCTTTGAACTCATACTAACCTATCTGGATTTGGATAAATCCTATGCAAAAAAGGCACTAATCCTTGCAAAAGAGACTTCATCTTTAGCACCAGAAGATAGTAATTCATGGTATTTGTTGGCAAGGACTCTTGAACACAATGAAAAGGATATACCAGAGATAATTAATGCTTACCAAAAAGCCCGAGAATTGAGTCCATGCTGGGCGGATGTACATAATAACTTAGGAATTTTGTATGCCAAATCAAAAAAACTTAATCAGGCTAAAAAAGAATTTGAACTTGCAGCTAAATTTAATCCAACATCTACAATCTTTTTGGATAATCTTGTTACGGTCTGTTTAGAAATGAAAGACATGGAAGAGTGTAAAAAGATATTAGAGAGGATAATTAAATTAGCTCCTCAAGGAGATAAACTTATAGATACACATAATCGACTGGCATGGATTTATTACAATCAAGGGGATTTTAAAAAGGCAATTTCTCACTACCAAGCTATTATTGACTTGTCTCCTACAAATATTGATGCACATCGTAATTTAGGCTCTATTTATTATAAATTAGGCAAAAAGATAAATGCTCAAAAGGAATTTAAAGAGGTCTTAACCCTTGACCCAAACAATACCTATGCCCTTAAGATGTTAAGTGCAATTAGATAATTTGGAGTACACCAGTGCCAGAGATGCAGTTTCCTTGCTCTATCTTTGGCAGACCAGAGTAAAAGCGGTAGCAAGCTACCGCACTCCAAAGAGAAAAACAGCTATGAAAAAGTTAGTCTTGGGTTTGATTATAATTTTAATATGTAATCACCTTGCTTTTGGAGAGATTGAATTTCCATCTGCAAAAATCGAGGATGAAGAGGATATATGGGAACTATATATTGAAGGTGAGATTAGTTATAATGATTATCAAACTCTAAGTTATTTATATCGACATCCATTGGATTTGAATGAGGCGAAACTTTCACAAATACAGGAGTTGCCTAATATAAGTTTTGATTTAGCTCAAAGAATCTATAGTAACAGACCCTTTAAAACTCTTGAAGCTATAATTCCTATCATTGGCAAAGACCTATTTGACCAAATTAAGGTATTTATCCAGGTTAAGAGGTTATGGAAAAAGGATTTTAATCTGTGGATGACAGATACTCAAGATGATAATAAAAAGGCAGATATTAAAACAAGGTTATGTATTTATACCAAAGGTATGGAGCTTGCTGGTTTTGGCAAGCGTGATGAGGATGGGTTTAAGTTAAAGAAAAGGTATTTAATGTTAGAAAATCATCAGGCTTTAAAGAAAGTTGTAATTGGTAATTATCAGGTGCGACTTGGTGAAGGGGTAGTTTTTAACACCGCTCATCGTAACAACTATCGTGGTGTAGTACTTGATGATGGTGAAAGAAAGAGTGATAATCAAGATGGAATACTGGTTGAAACATCCTTTGATAAGCTAAACTATACATTTTTTTATTCATGGGTTGATTTGGATAAATTCCCAAATTCAGTGTTATCAAAGTTTGATGGTAAGGAAAAGTTATGGGGAGGTAATTTCACTCTTGCAAAATTAGATACCCATATTGGTGCAACGGCATATGTAAGTAATTTTACCTCTAAAGATGGTGATAGTAAAAAGGTTGAAATTTGGGGAGTAGATTTTTTAAAGAGGTTTAAAGATGCAGAGGTTGCATGGGAAATAGCTAAAAGTAAAAATCAAGGGAATGGACTATTCATTAGAGGGTATAAAAAACTGAGTAATTTTAAATATTGGCTTTCCTTAAGGAGATATGAACAAGATTTTATTAATCCCCATAGTATGGTAAAAATAGGAGATGAAAAAGGAGGCTGTGCTAAAATAGAGTATGTTTCAAATGGGCTAAAACTTAAGGCGTTTGGCGATTATTACAAACATTTCTCAACACTCATAACTAATGAAAAATATTGGACTTCTATAGAATATAAATTAACCCCTAAAGTAGAAATTACTTCTAAAATTGAATATGAAGATAAGGATGTAAATCGAGGTGGAGATGAAAATGAGATTTATTATCTTAAGTTAGACACTAAACCTCATTTTAAACTTGACATAAACTCTGCTTATAAGTATATTAATAAAGATGAAGAAATTAGCGATTACGCCTATACTAAAGTTATCTATCATTTTAAACCGATGATTATTTTTACCGTTAGGTTCAAATATGGGCCAGATGGAGATAGACAAGCTTATGGTCAAATAAAAATAAAAATGAACAAAAAAGAATTAATAACTAAATACACTCATACACACGGTAATTCTCATCCACATGAACTTTATTTAAGGATGAAGGTAAAGTGGTAAAAGGTGTATAATCAAAGGAGGGTTTTTTAAATGCTTATTAAAAAGAAAATCATTATAGTAATTTCTTTATTTTTGTGGTTTTCAACTGACTTATTTGCAAAGGAAAAGGATGCAGAATTAGAGTTATTTATGGAACTTCAGTCTAAAATTATTGATGTATCAAACCAGATAAAACCTGTAGTTATACATATAGAAGCAGTCCAGAAAAAGGGTGGTTCAAAAAGAAGGGTTTTAGGTTCTGGACTATTATTAGATAAGGAAGGGTATATAATCACCACTGAACATTTAGTTACTGAGGCAGAAGATGCTACTGTAACTATGTTGGATGATACTAAAAAGTACGATGCTAAGATAATAGGGATAGATAAATTAACAGACCTGGCTCTTCTAAAGATAGAGCATAACAAGGAATTAAAATATCCTATTCTTGGAGATTCAGAAGGTGTGCAGGTAGGAGAGTGGGTAATTGCTATTGGTAATCCGTACGGATAATTATCTTCTGCAGGGATAAGTTTACTCAATATCTTCTGGTAGTCTTCAGTCAAGTTAAAGTCAGAATCGCTGATATAAACTGCAGAACTGGTATGAAAAGGAAATACTAATATCAATCCTTCTTTAATACCACTTTTTTTACATATACGATGTACATCTTCAGTAATATTAACAATTTCTACTTTAGATTTTGTTTGTATGTAAATAAATTCGACCTGTACGGTTAAGTTCGCTAATGAAAATGAAGCTTTCATCTCACACTACAAGAAAGATAGAAACTGATAGAAATATAATGGAAATTTATAGAAATTGATTGAAATTGGTAGTAAAAAA
>JBFMDD010000353.1:0-2591 GCA_040754115.1 bacterium | reverse complement strand
TAAGTCTAAATTTCTTTTGGTCTGTAATCTGTTTAGTTTTATTCTCTAATTTTGCATATTCGATATACTCTAATATTAATTCTTTTATATCGAAAGAAAATAAAATGAGCAAATTTTCAATTTGCGAGAATATATTATCTTTACTTATATTAATATTATCTTTACTTAACTTATCTTTACTTAGCAATGAGTTCTCAAGAGTAACTCCAGAGTTCTCAAGAGTAACTCCAGAGTTCTCAAGAGTAACTCCAGAGTTCTTAGGAGTTACTCCTAAAGTAGAAAAAATTGGCGGTGGAGGAATTTGAGATTTTCCTTCTCTATCCCTATTTAGATTTTGATGTTTCTCAAATACTGTAAACTGTAAATATTTATCTCCATCTACTTCATACCAATTTATAAGACCAGTATTAACCATATCCTGTAGACATTCTTTAATTTTTTCAGATGTAAAAGTTTTAATGCGTGGAACAATAGAACCTTTAATAATATCTTCATCTCCATAAAATCGTCCCTCTATATCAAGGTGAGGAATTAACCATGTGTAAAGTAGGCGGGCAGAATCTGTCTTCAATTCTGCTAATTTTCTGCTGGTTGAAATAACTTTTTTTAACATTCGTCCCTCTGGCATCTTTTTCCCCTCTCTTTAGTAGGCAATAATAGGGAGCAGGTAAAAGGTAAGTTTTGAGAAGCCTTCTTTCAGAAGAGAGTGAAAGTTGGCAAAACCCTGCTCCCATTTAAAATTTATTTTAATGATTTCTTTTTCGTTCTTACCTTTTAACATTCTTACCTTTTTCTTTCTTACCTTTTTCCTTATTTTTCAAGCCTGGAATACTATATCACATTTTTGATTTTTTGTCAAGAGAAATTTCACCGCTTGAAGACTTGAAGAGGGGAGACTTGTTTTCAGGCTTATATCGGCAAGGCAAATCTCCCCTCTGATATTTCAGGTCATTCCCTTGCCGAAAAAATCAAATTCAAAATTTGTTTCTTCTCTTTTTTTGTCAAATTCCTTTTGTAAGTCCTCTATTCCTCTTACCAAAACATATCTGCATCCGGCTTTTTCTATTCTCTCCTGGAATACTCTTTGCCACGCTGTTTGCTTCCCCTTCTCTGTCTTTACTTCGATGAATAATACTTTTCCATCCTTACAGGCAATTATATCAGGTAGCCCTTTATAACTACCTATTCCCTGCAATAAGGGAAAATGAAACCAACCTTTAAGAATCAGATATTCTTTGACCGTTCTTTTAATTTCTGTTTCGGTTGCTTTCAATCGCATATTATGTCCCCTTCATCCATCTCTTTTTCACTATCCATCTCTTGTATCTTTTGTTCGTATTCGTATAGGTGATGGAGACAATTCAACCTTTCTGATGCTTGATAAAAATCGCAATCAAGCATCCTATTACCATATATCCCGGGATATTCCATTTCTTTCTCTCCTTTCAAGGGAAAGCAGGCTGATAGGGGTGTTAAGCACTGGGTGAGCTTAACGCCGAGAGGATACCTGCCTCCCCCTGATTAATTATCGAAACCAAAAATGTTCTATTAACACCGTTATCCCTATCCCCCATAATGCCCCTATTGTAAAAATCGCTATCATAGTCGATGCTTTAGTAATAACAGCATCAACCTTTTTGCCGAATAAATACGGATTTGCCGTTGTGGAATTACATTCATCACACAAATCCTCATCATCATCATCTAATCCAATCCCTCTAATCTTGCCGATACTTCCTGTCAATACATCACAGCATAGCAATCTGTTTCCTTCACAATATGTGTCGCTAAATTTCATAGTGTCCTCCTTTCCCTTTGGGATTGCCGTATTGTCCGGCAATATCTGTAATATTTTTCACTATTAATTATCCCCTCCATCCACCTTTTTTGGGGGAAGGTAGGCTGATAGGGGTATCAAGTCTGGGTGTAACTTGACGCCGAAGGGAATACCTGCCTTCCCCATAATTTTTCTCCTCCCAGTTTTTTATCTCTAAAATTATTCTCGTAGAGGTAGTTGCCTTACTTCCATTTTTCCCTTCTTTCTTCGATTTAAGGCATAAATTTTTTGAAAGACATATTTGGATATGCCTTAAACCAAAATCTTTTATTCTTGCCCTATTTCCTGCCCTTTAGTAGTATTATCTATCTCATCTGCAATTTCGAATTCGAAAGATTTATCTATCTTATTATTTTCTAATTTTGTTGGTAGATATTCCTCTAAAGCCTTATATACTGTTACTTGGTCTTTTCGAGTAGTAATCTGATTTGCATGTTCAAACCCAAAGTTCCCTATTACATTGTAATATACTTTTTCCCCTACTTGTTCTTTTATCTTTGCCATCTCTTTAAGGAATTTTTCAAAATGATTTGTGGGTTTAGGAGTCGTATCTGAATTCTTTTGTTGTGATGATTGAACTTCTTCTACCACTTCCTCTACCACAGAACCTTCAATTACAGAAGAAGGTGCAAAGTCTTGAACTTCTTCTACTGTATAGAATCCGACATTACAACCAGGTAATACAGTTCGCACCCCTTCAGATATTACACGAGAACGAAGCATTTGACGAGGATAATGTTTCCAATTATCCTTG
>JBFMDD010000352.1:0-13862 GCA_040754115.1 bacterium | reverse complement strand
TTAATGACCCCCTGGGTTGTCTTTTGGGACTCCAAAATGTCAACAGAAACAAAAAGATGGCAAGAAATGAGGTAAAGCAATGCCTGGGACCATAGATATGGCCTTAAGTCCTACGCAACGCTCTCCAAAAACTTTTCATTTTTACCTTAAATTTTTAGTTGACATAAATAAGATTTTATGTTATACTTTAAAATAACGGAAAGTAATACCAACCAAAACTCTTTCCCAATAAAAAATCTCTTATAATTCTTAATGTCAACCTTTAGTTAATTTAATCCAAAAGAGTAAAAGATTTTACCTTGATAGAAGGGCAAAACTACTTTTTATATCCAGAGTTAATAGTTAAAGGCGTAAGAAAAAGGAAATTTCACGCCAAGACGCATAGTAAGAATAACACCCACTTCAAAATTGCTGATTCTCTATTTTTCAGGAGAGATAATACATGCCAGGCAGGCAACTAAAAAATAAAAAAGAACGGGGAACAAAGATAGATATTTTAAGTTTTTTTTATAAATATCCAATAAAAAGTTTACCCGTAGTAGATAAAAATAAATGTATTGTAGGGGTTTTATTAAAAGATAGTTTAATTGCTTCATCGAGTGTTACTTCAAATTTAACTACACCACTGACAAAGGTCATCTCAAATCACCTTATACCTGTAATCTTGGAAAAGGATTATCAAATTCTACAAGGGTTACTTCAAAACTTTAAAAAGGTTAAGACCATTCCAGTTATTGATATTAGAGGCAGCGTAGTGGATTATTGGAATAGATTTGATTTGATTTGTGCCTGGGAAGGATACCCTGATTTAGCTATCCAACAGTTTGAGACACTCTTTTCTAATTTCCCTTATCCCATAGTAATTGTAGATGGTGAGTTGAAAATAACTTATATAAATTTAGCTGGTAGTGAATTGATAATCACTGGCCGTGGAAGAAAAATAATAGGTAAATCTGTGAATGAAATCTTCCCTTCTTTGAAAAGTATCATTAACTCTTATATTATTAATGAAAGGATACTCATAGAAGGAGAGGAGTTTATATATGATGGGGTAGCGATTAAAAAAGGAGAGGAAACAGTGGGTACAATATATATTTTAAGGAGGGAAAAATAGTGGAAGAACAACTTAGCTTAGTCGGACTACAAGGGATGACTATTTCAAAATTAAGTGATTTAGCACATAGTTTGAAGATTGAAGGTATAAGTGGGATGAAAAAGCAAGAGCTTATATTTGCTATTTTGCAAGCTCAGACTGAGGAAAAAGGGCTTTTGTTTGGAGAAGGGGTATTAGAGATATTACCTGATGGATATGGCTTTTTGAGGTCTCCAAATTATAATTACCTGCCTTCCCCGGATGATATTTATATCTCCCCTTCTCAGATAAGGAAATTTAGTCTAAAGACCGGAGATACTGTCTCCGGACAAATAAGACCACCAAAAGAGAATGAGAAGTTCTTTGCCCTTTTAAGGGTGGAGGCAGTTAATTTTGATGACCCGGCTAAAGCTGCAGATAGAATACTATTCGATAACCTTACACCACTATATCCAGATAAAAGAATTCATTTAGAACGAGGGTCAAAAGAAGTATCTATGCGAATTATGGACTTACTTACTCCTATTGGTAAGGGCCAACGAGGATTGATAGTTGCAGCACCACGCACCGGTAAGACGGTGCTATTACAAAAAATAGCTAATTCTATCACCACTAATCACCCTGAGGTTAAATTAATCGTCTTACTTATCGACGAACGACCTGAAGAAGTAACAGATATGGAAAGGTCGGTTAAAGGTGAGGTAATAAGCTCTACATTTGATGAGCCTGCTAATAGACATGTGCAGGTAGCCGATATGGTCATTGAAAAAGCAAAAAGATTAGTAGAACATAAATATGATGTGGTAATCCTATTAGATAGTATTACAAGATTAGCAAGGGCACATAATCAGGTAGTACCTACCTCTGGAAAGGTCCTTTCTGGTGGTGTTGACTCAAATGCATTACATCGCCCAAAACGCTTCTTTGGTGCTGCACGAAATATTGAAGAAGGTGGTAGCTTGACTATTCTTGCAACGGCGTTAGTTGATACAGGAAGTAGAATGGATGAGGTTATATTTGAGGAATTTAAAGGAACCGGGAATATGGAGGTACTTTTAGACCGCTCTTTAGTCGATAGAAGATTATTCCCTTCGATTAACATTAATAAATCTGGTACACGCAAAGAGGAATTACTTTTAAGTGAAGATGAATTGAGTAAAGTATGGCTTCTGCGTAAGGCGATTACTCCTCTAAGTCCTATAGAAAGCATGGAATTAATTGTTGAAAAGATGCAGGTTACTAAAAATAACAGTGAGTTTTTAATGGCTATAAATAGAGGATGATATGTTTAAGAGTAGAGAGTAGAGAGTAGAGAGTAGAGAGTAGAGAGTAGAGAGAGGTAGGTGAAAATCTATCTACTGGCTACTTGCTACTATCTACTTTAATAATTGGAGCAGTATAGATGTTTAAGTTTTCTTTCCCACCAATTAGATTTTTAGATATCATAGAGGTATTACTTATTACTTGTATCTTTTATTGGCTATTTATCCTTATAAGAGGGACAAGAGCGGTACAAGGGCTAAAAGTACTTGCATTCCTTATTATTGCCTCCTTTGCTGCTCATCTACTTCAATTATATACCATAGACTGGATACTTAACAGTCTGTGGACTATTTTGCCTTTAGCTTTCGTTATCTTATTTCAGCCAGAATTAAGACGCTTGATAGGTGAAATTGATAAAAATTATATTTTAAGGAAATTTTTTAAGCAAGAAAGCAAACTCATCCCAGAAATTGTAAAGACAGTAATGGTGCTATCAAGTGAGCATTTAGGAGCGTTAATTGTTTTAAAACAAGATATAAGTCTAAAAAATTATATAGAAACAGGTATAAGAATAGATGCAGAAGTAAGTTATGAATTACTAAGGACAATATTTACATCCAACAGCCCACTACATGACGGAGCAGTAATTATTCAAGGGGATAGAATAGTAGCTGCCAGTTGTGTGTTGCCGCTAACTCAAAATCCTGATGTGATTATTCCTCTTGGCACAAGACATCGTGCTGCTTTGGGACTTTCTGAAGAAACTGACGCATTGGTATTAGTCGTATCTGAAGAAACAGGAAATATATCTATTGCATTAGATGGAAAAATACGAGGTCATTTCGATGAAGAAAGCCTAACTCAAATGCTTACTCTTTATAAAGCAAAAGAATCAAATGGCTTTATCCTAAAGGAAGAAGATGACAAATGAAAAAATTAAACCTTTATGCATGGATTACTAATAACTACTGGATAAAATTATCTTGCTTTTTTTTGGCAATACTATTATGGTATTCTACTACTGGTGGAATATTTATAGTTAGAGATTTTAGTATTTCGATTACATTTGAAAATATTTCAGAAGACTTAGTTATATCTGCACAAAGTACAAAGAATATATTTATCACTGTTCAGGGAGATAGAAGAACAGTATTAAAATGTCAGGCAACCGCTTTTTATCTTCCTATTGATTTAGCAAAGATTAAAGAGGCAGGGACATATTCTTATGACCTTATTCCAGATAAGGTTATTGCTCCTACTGGAATTAAGGTTATTTCTATAGAACCGCAAAAGGTAATACTCACTTTGAGAAAGAAGGAATAATGATATGAATATAAGTAATTGTTTAACAACCGCTATTGGTAGTTTACCACATAAAGATGTTAAAAGAGCCTGTCAGGTAGTAATAAATAACTTACCCGAGATACCTATCTGGCCTCAATTACCTCAAAGGTCTTTTAAGGAAAATATGTATATCCAATATAGTGAGAACCTACCGTGTGTTGTATGTAATGAAGAAAATCAAAGAATTCTCTTTGATACATCTAAAGATTTAGAACTGCAATTGGAGAGATTTTATCAAAAATATTTAGATAAGGATATTGATTATTTTAAAATAAGTAAGGATTATGCGGCTGGATTTTATGCCATGTTAGAACATTGGGCTCAGCCCCCTACCCCTAAATTTATTAAAGGACAGATTACAGGACCAATTAGTTTTGGACTGACTATTACTGATGAAAATAAAAAGGCTATTATTTATCATGAGCAGTTATTTGATGTGGTAGTCAAGGGATTGGCAATGAAAGCACTATGGCAAATCTCAAAATTTAAAGACTTAAATCTACCATCCATAATCTTCATTGATGAGCCATACTTAGCTTCCTTTGGGTCTGCCTATGTTAATTTAAGTAAAGAGGAAGTAATTATACCTTTAAATGAGATAGTCGAAACAATCAAAGAAAATAATAATGTGTTAGTTGGCACTCACTGCTGTGGTAATACCGACTGGTCATTGCTTATGGAGACAAAGGTGGATATTATTAATTTTGATGCCTACAATTTTATTTCGAATTTTGCATTATATCCTAAAGAATTAACTGGATTTTTAAATAGAGGTGGAATGCTTGCCTGGGGAATTGTACCAAGCTCTGAAGAAGTCGTTAAGGAAGACTCTAAATCTTTAGTTAAAAGATTTGAGAAAGGGATAGAACTTTTGTCCAGTAAAGGTATTCAAAAAGAACTATTACTAAAAAATCTATTCATCACACCAAGCTGTGGGACTGGCTCATTATCAGAAGATATAGCAGAAAAGGTCTTTGGATTAGCACTTGAACTCACTAATCAAATCAAAAATATGGAAGGCTAAGGAGGAGGTAGAAAAATAGAGGAAAGATTCACTTATAGAGATTACCTGAAGACACAACAAATAAAATAGTTGACAAAAGATAATTAATATGTTATAACACAAAAATATAAAAAAAGGAGCCAAAGAAATGATTACTTTGGATAAAGAAAAGATAATTGATAGTTTGCGTGATTTACCAGAAAAAGTTATAATTGAAGATGCGATGGAACGTTTATATTTACTTGCAAAGATTGAAAAAGGAATTGCTCAAGCAGATGAAGGTCAATGTATTACTCATGAAGAAGCAAAAGAGAAGATGAAAAAATGGCTAAAATAAAATGGACACCTCAATCTCTGAATGATGTTGATGCCATAGCAAGTTTTATTGCAAGGGATTCAAATTATTATGCACACATGTTTATTGCAGAAGTTTTTGAGACAGTAGAACAGTTGAATTTATTTCCTAAATCTGGACGAATTGTTCCAGAATTAAATCGCAGAGAGATTAGAGAACTCATCTTGGGTAATTACAGGATAATCTATAGAATAAAAGAAGAATTAGTAGAGATACTAACAGTTTATCACTCTGCAAGGTTACTTGATATTAATAAAATAGAAAATTTGTTATAACAAGTCGTTGGAGTAGAGTGAGGGTACTGCATTCTACAATTGGTGGTATTCCAAGCATTAGTAGTGCTTCCAAGATTGATAGGATGTTCCAGCCCCGCAGCAACTCAACTCTGTCGTTATATTAACTAGTGTCGTGTTGACTAAGTTTTGCACCAGTATCGTGTCATAGAGCTCGAGATAGGTTTTAGGTGATGGGTTATGGGTAGTAGGTTTTAGGTGATGGGTTATGGGTAGTAGATAGTGGGGATATTACCTATTACCTATTACCCATTACCCATTACCTATCACCCACCACCTATATCTGATTAGGGGTGATAATCCTTGAAAATAGTGCAGAATTTACTCAACACGACACTAGAGTTTCGTGAATCTTTAGCTCATTATAAAAAAAGGAGTTTTTTGCAAATGAGGAATAAACTAAAACAAGAAGAAGGATTTACATTAATAGAATTGATGGTAGTAATTATGATAATTTCTGTCATAGCGGCTTTTGTATTTCCAACAGTATTTAATAAAATCGCCCGATCTAAACGCATTGGAGCACAAACTCAGATAGAGATATTTGGTATGGCATTAGATAGTTATCGATTGGACAATGACAGATACCCAACTACTGAACAAGGCTTAAGAGCTTTACGAGTAGAGCCATCTACAGCACCTTTACCTAAAAATTGGGATGGTCCATATCTTAAAAAAGAAATCCCATTAGACCCATGGGGAAATCCCTATGTTTACATAAGTCCAGGTGAACATAACCCTGATGGATATGACCTTCTCTCCTATGGTTCGGACGGTGAGGAAGGCGGAGAAAAAGATGCAAAAGATATTGTTAGTTGGGAAGGACTTACGATAGAGGAAAGAGAAGATTAAGTGAGACAACATTTCCAAATATACTCAACACCATTACAAATTGCGATTTTAGAAACGGTTCACTTTAGCGTGAAAGCTTGCGGTTAAAAAATGGATATGAAATTAGAAATTAGAAATTGGGGAAAGAAGTGAAGACCTAATTTCTAATTTCCAAAAGAAATCATAGGGAAAACAATGAAAATAAACCGTGCCTAAATAGCTCAGTTAATGGCAGTGTCCAGTATATATACTTTAGAGAGGCATATTTTCCAGCATCGGAATTTCAATATTTTTAAAGAAATAAGGAATTGGGGGAGAAGAATGTAATAAATTGACAAATTGGAGATAAGGTTCCGAGGTTTCAAGGCGACTTGATTTTTATTCCAGACATTGTAACCGTTCAGGCTATATATCAAAAGTGTAAGAATGGGGGATAAGGAGATAAGGAAGATAGGGAGATGATAAAATGATGGAATGGTGGAATGGTGGAATGATGGGGTAATGGTATCCATCAATATTCCAGTATTCCATCATTCCAATATTCCATTATTAATATCTCCCTTATCCCCATAATCTCCATATCTTTTCTTACACTACCTGAACGGTTACCAGACATTTTCAGGAGAAACGGTCATGAACCGTTGGTTCACAACAGAAGAATGAAAATAGGGAAAAACAGGGGGAGGAAAGATTTTCTCTCTACTCTCTACTTCCTATTTTCAGGAGAAGCGATTATGCCCCTGCGGAACACAGAGGAGAATGAAAATTACAACGCCACAAGTAGCGTTAATATGGGAGTGACAGCGCTTCGCTTGCGCTGTCAATGACACCACAAGTGGTGTCACTCCAAGATTCTTTCTCTGCGTCCTCTGTGTTCTCTGCGGTGAAAAACCGATTTTCAGGAGAAAGATGAGATACCTACGCTTTATTTTTCTACCCATCTTTTTATTTACCTCGCCAGTTTATGCCAATGAGAACTATTCATTGGCGGTTCATAAATCTGCTAACCTTGATTCAATGAGAAATTCTATCAAACTTATTGAATCTCATGGTGGTCGTATTATCCATGTTTTCCCTCCACATATCTTAATTGGTTACTTCCCACCAAATATTCAAGCCAGAGATGTTGGGTTAAAAAATATTTATTCTGGCATAATTGATTCCGAAGAGGTAGCGGATTTAGGCGAAGAGACTATTTTTGCAGTCAAGGTATGGAATCTGAGATTTAAAGAAGTGCCTAAAGCCCCTCCCATTGAATTGGAACCAGGACCAATTGAAAACGACTGCCTTATCTGGCATGAAAAGAGAATGCCAACAGACAGAAGACCTCTTCGTGCTCCACCTTACGGTGCCTCTTTTTATGAAACTTCAGAATATATGATTGGTAAGATTGCAGTGGGCATAATCTTACCTGAAAGCAATGGTGGAAGTGAGAATTGGGATAGTGCTGAAGAAACTAATGTGGTCAATGAAATAATGGCATCATTGGATTGGTGGGCAAATAAAGAACCAACCGCATATCTATCTTTTACCTACGAACTTCATAAAAAAGTAGCAACTACATATGAACCGATTACCTTAAAACAACCGCAGGAAAGCCTATGGATTAAACAGACGATTGACCAGGTTCATCCTAACTCATATACCTCTCACTTAGACAAGGTAACCGATTATGACAATTATCTCCGTGATACCTACCAGACTCACTGGGCAACGACCATATTTGTCGTTGATTCAAGTAACGATAGCGATGGCAAGTTTGCTGATGGATATTTTGCCTATGCCTATCTGGGTGGTCCCTTCATAGTGATGACTTATAAAAATGATGGTTATGGAATTAATAATATGGATGCGGTCTGTGCCCATGAGATGGGGCATATATTTTATGCCCTGGATGAATATAGTGGTTCTGGTTCTTCTGCCAATGAAAGCTCAGGCTATTTGAACATAGTCAATGGCAATTTTGAAGTCGGTGGAATAATAGATGTCCCTTGTATTATGAGGGGTCAGATAACACCATATACACAGGGAGCAGTATGTCTTTATACCCGTCAACAGATTGGTTGGCGAGATACAGACGGCGATGACAAATTAGATATTGTAGATACCTATCCAATTAGTCTACTCCAGACTTATATCCCTGACCCAACTACTGATAATACCCCCACCTACAATGGAGATGTCTGGATTGACCTTTACCCGAATAATAATCCGAAAGGGCATGGAAATAATATAAGCATAAATTCAATATCAAATGTCCAATATAGGATAAACGGCGGTGGGTGGCAAAATGCAGTTGCCAAAGATGGGGCTTTTGATGAACCTCTGGAAGGTTTTTATTTTACTACTCCGCCACTATCACCAGGAACCTATCTCTTTGAGGTTCAATCTTCAAATTCCTGCGGCACACAATCCATATTCAATACACAACAACCACCCTATTCAACTGATAGCCTGACTATTATTGGTACTCAATCGCCACCTGGCTCACAGACGATTACCGGGTCGGTTTTAAAAATTACCGTTTTTGATGATGGTGCGATGGGTGTATGGAAAAAGGATGGAAATAATTGGGTGAGGCAGATTTTTGAGGATAATTCTAAAGGCTCTGTTTTATTTTTAGCCGGCACAAATACAAATTATCGCTATGCCAGTCGGGCGAATAAATTTGATTGCACTCCTATACAATTTACTTCCTTTTCAAATACGATGCCAGGCTCTTTCACGATTATCACTGAGTATGATGCTGCAGATACAGGGGTTCGGATTAAACAAATAACTACTTATAACGATGGAACGGATTATTATAAAATGGAGTGGCAGATTACTAATAGTGGCACAATTACTTACAATAATGTTAGATTTTTCCATGGTGAAGATGTCCAGTTTGAAGATTACGATGAAAGTTATGGACATTGGATTAATGGTTTAAATATGGTCTATGTTACCTCTGGACTACCAACCAAAACTGGTATCATGGGTCTTAGCGGCGGAGTATCAACCCCTGCTACCTCTTACTATGAAGATGTTTTTAATAAGGTTACAGACCAGACAAAAACAGGTTCTTTACCTGATACTGTTAATAGTAGTCTCCATAATGGGGCTTATGTTATTGGTTGGCAGAAGACTGCATTAGTCCCAGGGAAGACATGGCAGATTGAGGCTTATGAAAGAATTACTAAAGGTGGCAATGTCATTGTTTCAGTCCCGCCAGCACAGAACTCCCCTCCAGAGAATACCTTGACCTATTATTTTAATATCTATAATAATGAGACGACAGCAGACACATTTAATCTTTTTGCAGAATCTTCTCATTTATGGACTATCCAGATTTGTGATATATCTAATAATCCTACCAATACTGTCTATCTTGAACCCGGAACCTCTGCGACTATAAAACTACTTCTTACCGTCCCTGCAGATGCTAAAGTGGGAACAGTAGATTTACTTAGTCTTACTGCCATCTCACGAACTAATCCACTTATCGCAGGAACTGCAACTACCCTGACAACAGTAATTCCGTCTGATTTAGACCACATTAAAATTAATCCTGCTACCGCTACAGTTGTAGTTTGCACAACAAAGAATTTTACCGCTCAAGGTTATGATAAATATGATAATCTAATCTCTGATTTAATGTTTAGTTGGGCGACTAATATTGGGACTATAACGCCACAAATAGGCTCTATAACTACATTTACTGCGGGTATAACTCCATCCCTGGGAACTATAACTGCCTGCTTTGGTAGTATAACTGGAACTGCTGTGGTAGAAGTGATTCCTGCATCGCTTGATTATATCCAGATAATTCCTGCCTCAGCTACTTTAGCCGCAGGAGAAACTATACCATTCTATGCACAAGGTTACGATAAGTATCATAACCTTATCCCAGATATAATTTATAACTGGTCTGTAGATAATATAGGTAGTATTACACCTACTGTTGGTTCATCAACATTATTTACTGCCACCATAACCTCTACGGTGGGAAGAATAATGGTTATTGCCGATGGTAAGAATGCCTATGCCTACATAACCATAACTTCGGGACAACTGCACCATATTAACATATTGCCTGCCACTCAAACTGTAGGTGTTTTGGGCAGCTGTAATTTTTTGGCTCAAGGCTGTGATAAATTTAATAACCCTATACCAGACTTAACCTATCAGTGGCAGGTTGACCCATTCATAGGAAGTATCACCCCTCAAATTGGTTCTTTAACTACCTTTACTGCCGGGACAAAGGCTGGTGTAGCTACCTTAACTGTAACCTCAAATTCAATCAAACAAGAAAGTTATATCACCATCACACCAGAAATATTATGGCGATTAGAAGTTGTCCCTCCAAGTCTGATAATCTCGATAAATAAAGAGGGGACATTTACGACCAGAGGCTATGATAGATACGATAATATAATTCCCAATATAATCTGTAATTGGGATGTTTTGCCGCAGGAACTTGGTAGGGTAAATCCTGCGGTAGGAACCTCTACTACCTTTACCGCTAATTTTAGTGTAATGCAAGGAATCATAAAAGCTACCTCTGATTCAATAATAGGGACAGCAACTATCCAGGTATATGGAGGTGAGTTAGACCATTTTGATTTTGAGCCAATTTCACATCAAATTGGCGGGATGCCATTCCCAGCCACTATCACTGCACGAGATAGCTATGATAATCTGGTTAGTTTTGCTGGAGAAATCAGTTTATCTGAGGTTCAAGACAGGATGGAAATTATGGCTAATGGTAAGTTTGACACTGGTATCTGGACAGGGACTATAACCATTAGTGGTGTTAGTCTGGATATTCAGCTTGTATGTAATTATGGTAACATAAGAGGAACAAGCAATCTTTTTGCTGTGTTGATAGACGATGACTATGGCACTATAACCGTGACGGATAACACAATACTTGCCCTTAATCCACAATCTTTGAAAGGAAAGAATTATTATGTTATGATTGACATTAATCCCCAATCCCCGACTATTGACAATGCCAATCTTAAGGATGACCAGGAACCAAAATTTGACCGTATAGGTGATTCCATAAGAGAGATTACTATTGTTGATGGTGATAAAAAATCACTTAATTATGAGTTTGGTAATACGACTATTCTTACTATCTATTATCAGGATAAAGACCAGGATGGGATAATAGACGGCACAAATATCTTAGAAAAGGGTCTTAAAATGTTTGCTCTTGCAGATAACCGATGGAAGGAGGTATCGGCGGTATCAATAATAGTTGATCCGATTGATAATCGAGTTATCTGCCCAATCTCTTGTATGGGCACTTATGTTTTAATGGGATATGCTATCCAGCCTAATCTCAGCAATGTTGTTGTTTATCCCGTTCCTTTTAAACCACAACGCGGTGATAGAGAGATAGTTTTTGAAGGATTAGCTAAAGATAGCACGATAAGAATCTATGATTTATCCGGTAGTTTAAGGCGTTTGGCAGAACATATTGATAGCTACTGGTGTTGGGATGTGAGGGATGATTTTGGCAAGCCATTAGAAAGTGGAGTCTATATCTATATCATTACTGATAATAAAAAAGGAAAGAAAACAGGTAAGATTGTGATTATAAGATAAGGGAAAATGGTAGATATACTGGACACTGCCATTAACTGAGCTATTTAGGGACGGTTTATTTTCATCGTTTTCCTTGTGATTTCTTTTGGAAATTGGAAATTAGGTCTTCACTTCTTTCCCCAATTTCATATCCATTTTTTAACCGTAAGCTTTCACGCTAAAGTGAACCGTTTCTAAAATCGCAATTTGTAACGGTGTTGAGTATAATTTACTCAATGAGTTCCGGTAAGCGTTCAGGTGTAAGTACAGGAAAATGGAAAAGTAGGGGAAAAGGGGAAAATATTAAAAATTTTGGGACGGTTCACTTTTGTTTGAAAGCTTGCAGAAAGAAAAGAGAGTTGAAATTGGAAATTAGAAATTAGGGAGAGAAGTAATAAAAGCCCAATTTCTAATTTCCAATTTCAATTTTCTGTGGACGCTTACAAATAAATATCCGAAAGAAATCATAGGGAAAACGATAAAATGAACCGTCCCGATTTTTGTAACTTAGATTCTCAGTTCCAGGGTTCACGGTTCCATGTTCACGGTTGAAGGGTTAGCTTTCTAACCTTGAACCTTTGAACCTGACAACATAAGCAGATACAGAATCGTAAATTATGCCCTCTTCAAGTATAAATTAAAACGATGAAAGCAGTAGCTTTAATATCTGGTGGATTGGATTCAACCTTAGCTTCAAAGGTTATATTGGAGCAGGGGATTGAAGTCTTTGGAGTAACTTTTATTACCCCTTTCTTTAATGAGAATAATGCCATTAAGGTATGTAGGCAGCTAAAGATTGACCTTAAGATTATTGATATTAGCTTGGAACATCTCAAGATAGTAAAATCCCCAAAGTACGGTTATGGTAAGAATATGAATCCCTGTATCGACTGTCATGCCTTGATGATAAAATACGCAGGAAAATATATGGGAGAGATTGGTGCATCATTTATTATCACTGGAGAAGTTTTAGGGGAGAGACCTAAATCTCAGACCAAACAAGCACTTTGGATAGTAGAAAAGGAATCTGGCTTTATAGATAGGATCCTTCGACCGTTATCTGCAAAGCTACTCCCAGAAACACTTCCTGAGAGAGAAGGTTGGGTAGACAGAAACAAGCTTTTGGCATTCCATGGACGGTCAAGAAGACCTCAGATGGAATTAGCCCAAAGATTGGGAATAAGCAATTACCTCACTCCAGCGGGAGGTTGTCTATTGACCGACCCAGGCTTTTCCAACAGGATAAAGGACCTTATGAAATTTTCGCCTAATCCTGAAGTAAGTGATATAGAGCTTCTGAAGATAGGTCGCCATTTCCGAATATCTAAACAAAGTAAGGCTATAATTGGAAGGAATGAAGAGGAGAACAAAAGACTATTAGCTCTTTGTCAAGAAGGAGATTATATATTTAAAACAATTGACTTTCCCGGTCCTATTACTATTGGAAGAGGAATGATGACTCAGGAAGAACTATCTACTGTAGCTGCTATCACTTCAAGATACAGCAAGGCACACTATTTGCCTAAGGTAAAGGTGAGTCTAAGAAGGATACTTAATGGATATGAGGAGATTTTAATGATAACACCTATAAAAGATGAAGATATGGCATTCTTAAGAATTTGAGTATCTATGGAGGTAGAGAGATGATGAAGGGGTCAATAGGTGTCAATAGGGGGTCACATCTTGACAGGCTGTTGACATAAAATCTACCTTTTTTTCTTATCGGTTTTGACTTTAATTTTTAACATAAGAAGTCCGACAACTTAAAAACTGGGTTTTTATGAATGCTATCTTTAAAATCTTAAATCTTTCTCCTCTCTGAGGTAAAATTATAGCATTTAAGTAAAAGGAATCATAAAAAAATTCACGACACTCCAGGTAATCGCAGTCCACAAGAATAAATAGTTTGAAGGCAGACACGATACCTCATCAGTCGGATATTCTTCAGTATCCGTTGGACTTCTTCTCTGCTCAAGATCACAGGCAGTTTCTTTTCTCTTGGTGCCCGAACAAAGGTTAGTGTTGACCACTTCACTTTTAAGGTCTGCTAACTGTAAGTCTTCGATCATGCGTTGACGAAGTTCACTCATATTGATACACCTCCTT
>JBFMDD010000351.1:0-3732 GCA_040754115.1 bacterium | reverse complement strand
TTAGGGACGGTTTATTTTCATCGTTTTCACGGTGATTTCTTTTGGAAATTAGAAATTGGAAATTAGAAATTAGGTCTTCACTTCTTTCCCCAATTTCTAATTTCTAATTTCATATCCATTTTTTAACTGCAAGCTTTCACGCTAAAGTGAGCCGTTTCTAAAATTGCAATTTGTAACGGTGTTGAGTATAGCATAAATGTTGAGATAGTGTAAGAAACCAACTAACTACTGCACTCTATACAACTTGTTTTTCCCAAGATGGTGCTTTAAAACCTCGATTATCGCCGGCATAATGGAAAGGAAGATAATGATAAAGATAGTAACGGTAAAGTTTCTCTTGATTATTGGGATGTTGCCGAAATAGTAGCCGCCAAGCAGGAAAGCAGATATCCATAAAAAATTACCAGTTATATTATAGATGGAAAACTTTAAATAGGTCATCTTCCCTACTCCCGCAATAAAAGGGGCAAATGTTCTCACAATGGGGATAAACCTGGCGATGACAATAGTTTTAGCACCATATTTCTCGTAAAATCTATGTGTGCGGTCTAAATATTCCTTTTTTAAAAAACGGGATTTGTCTCTAAACATCTTTGTCCCGAATAGGTTACCAATAGCATAATTTGTGCTATTACCCAGTATCCCAGACACAAATAAGGCAGTCCAAAGCCAAAAGATGTTAAAAGAGCCTTGAGCTGCAAAGGCACCGGCAGCAAATAGAAGGGAATCACCAGGTAAAATAGGCGTAACTACCAACCCTGTTTCGGCAAAGATGATTATAAAAAGCAAAAAATAAGAACCTACCCCAAATTTTTGGATGATAAAAGCAAGATGTTTATCAATATGGAGAACAAAATCCACAAGATAATTAATAAAATTAAACACTTCCATAATTAAACCTCTTGTAATCGTTCAGATAGTTTAGCAAAAAATTTATCCTCTGTCAACAAAAATTTCGACCTGTGCAGGTAAGGTTAAGACTATTATTCTTCCCTTCTAACTAAAAATCATTTGCAACGCTCTCTTTTTTATGATATAATAGAAAATATGGGACGGTTCACTTTTGTTTGAAAGCTTGCGGATAGAAAAGAGAGTTGAAATTGGGAATTCGAAATTAGAAATTAGGGAGAGAAGTAAAAGCCCAATTTCTAATTTCCAATTTCAATTTTCTGTGAATACTTACAAATAGATAGCCGATTTTTACACAGGTCTAAAGTTAACTGCACAGGTCGAAAATATGTCAAATGGAATAAATTCGTTTTATAATAAATTCTCTATCTGCTATGATTTCCTTATCACCCTCCTTGCATTTTTTGCTGGTGGTGAAAAGAAGTATCGAAATAAAATAGTAGATCTGGCAGAGATTCAAAAGGGAGAAAGAATACTTGATTTATGCTGTGGGACAGGGACATTGACTAAACTAATCAGTCAACGACTTAATAATTCTGGCATGGTAATTGGTATTGATTATTCTGATGAGATGATTGAGTTAGCCAGAGAAAAAAGTAAAGATATTCCCAATATTAAATATAATATTAGTGATGGAAGAAATCTCCCTTTTAAAAATTTAAGTTTTGATAAGGTATTTATTTGTATGGCATTACATGAAATGCTGGCAGAGCACCGTAAGATGGTCATAGGAGAAATGTATCGCGTATTAAAAAATGATGGGGTAGGTATTTTTATCGAATTTGACCAACCTGAAAAGCCTTGCCTTCGATATAAATTAATCATAAAAATAGAGGAGTTTTGGGATAAAGAAGCATTAGAAGATTTTAAAAAAACTAATTTACAAAAAGAATTAAAAGAAGCAGGTTTTATCATCACCAAAACAGAATTGACTCTTGGGAATTGTATTCGCATAATGGTGGCAAGGAAAAGATTTTGAGAACGCTGTCCACAAATCCCTGCCTGGTTAGACAAGTCTAAGTACCTGTTTAGCGTGCTGAAATATACCACAGACACAGAGACGCACAGAAAAAATAAAAAACTATTTACCATACACTTCATTCCATCACTGATTTCCATCAGGGCAAGCCCCTGAGTCCAGATTAATAGAACACTTTAGCCATCTGAAGTGGAATCCCGGTATTCGGTTGACTGTGACCAATTACCTGATTACCGATAACTGATTACCTTATGGTCACCATGTCCTATGTATTACCATGATTGCCTCAATAATCTTTTCTGTTATCTGATTTATTTCCATGTCTTCTCTGTTCCTCTGCGTCTCTCTGCGGTGAATTACTATCTGAACAGTTACAAATATTTTTGTTACAATTTTTTAACTTTTAAAAAAAACTTTATTTTATTATCCCTAATTTACCAGTCTTAGTTGTTTTGTCATCAGTGAGGATGTAGATGTAGATGCCAGATGAAACTTTTTCTCCATCTAAATTTATGCACTCCCATGTCCATGAACCACCATTAGTGGATGTTTTCTCAAACACTTTCTCACCTGCAATATTGAAGATTTTAATCACTACTCTCCTTGCAGGCAACTCGAAGGTTATCTCACCTGTATGTGTAGGATTAGGGTAGCAGAAGGCATGTTCAAGATCACCAACTGATATGAGGGGTAAAAATGGCGAGGTAGACACAATAAGACTAAATTGTCTCTTTTGAACAATTGGGTTATATTGATAAAAGCTTGATTTTCTTAAGTCAATCAGTTTGTTATTTTCTTTGTCTTTTAAATATAGATGGTATTGCTCTGGCACCAGGTCAATATTCCAACTAATCTCCACCTCTTGTACATCTCCCCACCTCTCCACTACAAATTCCCAAACTTGTTCTTTTTCTATCTTACTTCTATAGTCACAGGCATAATCCCCAAAATGAAGATTTACATATGAAGGTGAGAATGATCCATCATCCGGTAACATAGGTATCTCTTCTAAGTCTCTCTGGTCATCATATCCATCTTTTGCCTCATCACTTACACCTGCAAAATTAAACTCATCTGTCCAACTACCCGCCTTAACAATCAATTGAATTGCCCAACCATCATCTGGTGTAAGGCTACTTTTTGTATCACCTGACTCTCTCAATTTCATATCAAACTTATCACTTATTATTTCCCAATTTACATCTTCCATTTCCTTGCTTCCTGCTTCCTCTGCTGGAACAAGCATATTGCAATCCTTACCAACAGCGATAAAATATCCTCTCCATGGACAAATTACCCCTGGATACGGTACCCTCTTGTACCCAGTACCATCATAATATAGTAATGTACTCTTTATCCAACCTTGTAAATAAGCCTCTTTAGGAGTTAATTCCTTATCTCCTCGTCTAAACTTTACATTCTTATCCCAGGCAACTTTATAAAGATATGGATGCCCAATATTATTCCACCTTTGTGGACTACCGCCTTTTAATGGAATCTCATAGTAACCAGCAGGATTGGTAGAAGTTCCTGAAACTATAATTCTTTTATTTTTCTTTGCAGTAATTTTATAACCTATTTCAGGTGCAAAATCTGGTACTCTTGATGTTGGTGGATTATGAATTATCCACTTAGTCCCATCAAAGTGCATTAACCTGACATCTTTCTCAAACTGCCCAAAATTCCATAATACACTTGCCGGGTCAGGATTATGTGAATGAATAGGTACAGAGATGGATTTGTATGTTGGATAGACAGCACCAAGTTTAGGAGAGCTAACAGTACCATAGGTAAAGGTAGTCACAATAGAAGATGAAGTAGCATTTTTACCATCTGTTGCCCAG
>JBFMDD010000350.1:0-3470 GCA_040754115.1 bacterium | reverse complement strand
TCAAAGGATAAGTTGCAAAAAAATCATCAGGCTTTTGAGCCTAATTTTGCCATCTTTGAGCAAAATAAACAGATTGATAAGGATTCAGATAGCCTCAATGACTCCTTAAATTAACGAAACTCCAGATTATCCTTTCAATCTTATTCATTCCGTTAGCCTTTCTTGAATGAGGTGGGTTGGTGGGGATTTTGGTTTCAGCCCCGACCCCCGCAATCGCGACCCACTTCGTGCGACCCACCCTATGGGGTACCCCGCTGCCGCTGATAGCCGAAGCTTGCTCCCTCATTTTCATCAGAGTAGGCTCTGACAGGTTCAGGAGTGACGTTTCGCAACTTCCCTTTTTCTGAGCCTGTCAGGAATAGGTTTCAAAAATTTCCCTTGAGTTACATAAATCTTCCGCTTTTCGCTCATCCGCATCCCAATAACCAAAATGGAGCGAATCGTCATTTTGGCTATCGGCTTTAGCATAAAAGAAGTTTTTGCAAAGCAAAAATTTGGGTGAGTGCCGTAAGGCACGAACCTCTTATCCTGTGTTAGATGAAGTTACTTCCCTACTTTTCTATTTTCCAATAAGTAAAACCTCTTCCGAATCGCTGTTGCTCAAAACATATTTGTAATTTTTCCACGTTAATTCTTCTACATCTGATTTGTATTTATTTAACAGATTTACCAATTCGGAAATTGTAGGAATACCATCTGACCTGTATGAAATAACTAGAATACTATCTGCAAACTTTTTAATTAATCTTTCAAAAGCTGAACAAATTTGATTTTTATCAATCCACGGATTTTTATCACTTCTCAATTTTTTATGTTTTGTACGATAATCAATCATCTTTTCCCATTCAGAATACCTCACCAAACCCTCTAAAAAATGATAAAAACTAAAATAATCAACACCTACACCCTTTTTTGAAATATATGGCGTATCAATATAAACCAGATCAAAGTTTCCTTCAACATCAAAAACATCTAAATTAACTGCTTTATTCTGCAAACCATTAGAGAAGACCGCTTGATTGACTTCAGCAATAAACTTTCTAAAATGTATGGGAAAGGGTGTATCCCATGTGGTTTTATTCCCAAAGTTCCTTTCAACATTAGAAAACCTTAAGTAAAGATTCTTTCTATGAAAGAGATTAAATGGTCTTTTAATTATACAAGACTGAAAAAGAGAATAATAAGCAAGAGCCTTTTTATATAGATTGTCTAATTGAGCTATATTAGTAATAACAACATCTATCCATTGATTTTCTTCATCGGTAAAATAGATGTCCTTGAATGTATCATAAACAAAAGAAGGATATTTAATCTCTTTATGCTTAGTAACTAAAAAGGTTATATCATTTGAGGTCAGGGTTACAGAGTCATTTTCAATCAAGGCAAGTGCTATAAACCAATTGAATTTCAATATATCATTGTAAGTAACCTGTTTCCCTTTCTGTTTAAAGAGGTAGGCAACACACCCTGTGCCTCCAAATGCATCAAGAGCAGTATGGAACTTTAAATCTTTAATATTTTCCCATATCCAATCTACTATCTTTAGTTTGCTTCCTTGATACCGGGTAGAAGGAAAAACAGGAATTTCCTTAATCAATGTCATCTGTTGGGGATTGGCTCTATTCATCTTTCATCCCTCTAATTTTTTATATTGTAAATATTCTTTGAGATTTTTATAAGGAGAACCTTTGAGATCTACAGCTCTTGCCATATCTTTCGTCAGATAATACATCCAATAATCATTAAATACCTCTTCTCCAAGTTTTGCAAGAGGTCCGCTTCCATTTATCAACTCATCAATATTGACAACTGAGCCTATATTTTTTGTATTGCCACTTCCTGGTCTATCTTCTGCAATTAGATATTTTTCTTGTACAAAGAAGGTAAAATCCTTAACGACTGAAGTTATATTATGAAGATTATCAAGATGATAAACTTTTCTTTCATCCACATTTTCATCTGCCCGGGAGTAGATTATTCCTAAAACGAAGTGACCAACATATTCATCATAAGGGAAAGTAATATTTTTCTTACTCTTGCGGTTACGAAAATAACCTGTGAATGCTCCCAATGTCATTCCATTTACCCTCTTTCCATCTTTTCAATAAGTGCTTTTAATATCTAATGCATACTTATTGTTAGCAAGATCAATAAAACTCATATCAGGATAAAAGTTTTGTTCTTTACATAGAACCATCTTATAGTAATTTTCTTGCGCAAATTGACATATTTTAGGGAAAAGAAGAATCTCCATGATTTTTGAGACAACTTTGGTATCCACAGAGATAGTATAGATATTCTTTGCAATATCAATAAATCCTTTTACAATCCAGTCTCCTTTATCAGTTGATACAGCCGAATTAAACTGATCAACATATTTTAGAAGTTTGTTACGAAATTCTTCCTTAATTTTTTGTTTTTCTTTTGAATTGTCCATATTTTCCCTCTATCCTGCTTTTGATAAGCTGACAATAATTACGGTCTATTTCTATCATAACACATTTTCGGTTTAGTCCTTGAGCCACAAAACCAGTAGTTCCTGAACCAGCAAATGGGTCAAGAATCAAATCTCCTTCATTAGCTCAGAATTGTAATAAAAAGGTATAAGTTTTCTTGTTTCATATTTTGCAGGTTGTTCAGCACAAGACATTCTATCAATATCACTAAATATATCGGAGGCTTTATACATTTCTATTTTCCCTCTCTTTTAATAGGTGGTAATTTCATCTAACTTGTTCATAACCAAACAAGTTCGTTTATGCTCCTAATTTGGGGAGGCTAAACGAAATTTTTCCACCTGTGCAGTTAACTTTAGACCTGTGTAAGAATAAACCAGATATGGAGATAAGGGGATATATTTAGGAGTTTTTGGTGAAATGGTTAGGGTTAGGGTTAGGGTTAGGGTTAGGGTTAGGAGGCTGGTTTGGTTTAGGGGTAAAGAAGAGAGTCTTTTTGCACAACCATCCTGACCTAACTTCCATACCAACTTCATAACCCTAATCTTTTGCCCAATTATCCAGGGAATTTATAATCTCCAAATCTTCCTTATCTCCTTATCCCCCTTCTTACATTTTTAAGGTAAGGGAAGAATAATAATCTTAAACCTAACTGCCCATGCCAAATTTTTCAAATTCCGATGCCACAAGATTAACTTTATTATCTCCTCTGTGTTTTTCTGTTCTCTGACCAACTTGGTGCGCCCGAGAGGATTCGAACCTCCAACCTTCGGATTCGTAGTCCGCCGCTCTGTCCAACTGAGCTACGGGCGCCCTATTCTAATATACCAGAAATTTTAACATGTGTCAAGTATTTATATTTGAAACCATGTCTGAAGAATAAAATATTTCAACCTGTGCGGTTAGGTTTAAATAAAATGCAAGAAGCAGATATTCAATGCTACAAACAGGTCGCTCCTACGGAGCTACAAACATATTGCTTTTGCGGAATGCTATAAACAGATTGCTCCTACG
>JBFMDD010000349.1:0-8742 GCA_040754115.1 bacterium | reverse complement strand
ATCCATACCAGATGATACTTTAGGTCATAAACAGAGTGAGAACCTGTACGATAGTGTTGCATGCTGAAATTATACTAAAGTCTTTGACTAAAGTCAAGGGTTTTTCTCCCCGATTGGGACAATAAATAAATCACTAAATTTATCAATTTTAAACAAAATTTCATTGACATTTACCTTATTATCATGTATACTTATGATAGTAAAAGTGTAAATCTTGAGACGGTTCACTTTTGTTTGAAAGATTGCAGATAGAAAAGGAAGTTGAAATTGAAAGGTAGAAATTAGAAATTGGGAATTAGAAAATTGACATAGAATTAGAGGTTTTTTCTTTCCATTTTCGAATTTTCCAATTTCCAATTTTATACAGATGGATATCCAAAAGAAATCATAGGAAAAGCGATAAAATGAACCGTCCCTAAATCTTTATTTTCATGAGAGTATCTATATTTTCCCTTACTAACGATGAAACAAAAAGTTTTAAATTTTATTATCCCTCTTTTAGTTTATCTAATAGCTAAATTAGTTAATAAGACATTACGGCTAAAAGTCATTGGAGAAGATAATGTAAAGCGACTAAAACAAGAAGGTAAAAAGATGATTTATGCATTCTGGCATGGCAGACAATTTATGTTGGTACCATACATGGGTAATCGTCAGATTGCTGCTATGACAAGTTTAAGTCGTGAGGGAGAGTATCATAGTAAGATTTTAAAAAGATTTGGATATAGAGTTCATCGTGGCTCTTATACAAGAGGAGGAGTAAGAGGACTATTAGGATTGATAAAAGAGATAAGAGCAGGATATGATACTGGATTTGCGGTAGATGGGCCAACAGGGCCTATTTATGAACCTAAAGAGGGAATAATATTTTTGGCTAAAAAAGAAGATGGATATATAGTTCCGTTAACTGCATCTGCTAAGAAGAAGTGGATATTTAAAAAGGCATGGGATAAATTTCAACTCCCTTATCCTTTTACTCAAGGAATAATAATTTTTGGCAATCCTTACCATGTGTCTAAAGAAAAAGATACTAAACAAGAATGTAAAAAATTAAAAGAAAAGTTAGATGCTATTACTAAGAAGGCAGAGGAATTTTATATCTAAAAGTATAAAGTAGAGAGATTTTTGCCTCTGATATTTTATCAATCTCTTTACTCTATTGGCACTTATAAGAAGCCTCTCGGATAAAAAGGATCAAGGATCAAGGTTCAAGGTTCAAGGAGCAGGGTAGAGTAATCTTGTACCTTGTACCTTGTTCCTTGTTCCTTGTTCCTTGTTCCTTGTTCCTTCGGTGGGGGTGAAAAGAAAATTGTCTGTTTGGAAGGCTAATAAAATCAACGCCCAATTTTACCCGAGAGTGTTCTATAATAGAAAGGAGGGAGAACTATGAATTTTAAACCTTATTTGGAGAATATTTTAAAAGATGAAGAATTTGCTAAATGGGAAAAACTTTATATTCCATTAAGTGCAGAAGATGTTGTTGAAGAATTACCTACTATGCCGGTAGTTGAAGAGATAATATTAGAAAAGGCACCAACTTCAGATAAAGAAACATTACAATATCGATTTAAAAGAAATAAATACGAGTTTAAAACACAGGATATTATTACAGAACTCACTGAGATAAAAAATAGACGAGTGATTTTAGTTGGAGAATCAGGCTCAGGTAAGACAACCTTACTTAGATGGATTACCCTATTATATGCAAAACAGTGTATTAATACACTTTCATTCACAGGCGATGTTGTCAACCAGCGAATACCTGTATATGTAGATTTAGGTAGTTATTATAAAAATATAGAAACAGAAGGATTTTTAGCAGATATTTTAAAATCTCGTGGATTAGAGTGTAGTTTTGAAGAATTAATAGAAGGCTTTGAAGCAGGTAAATTCCTATTCTTGTTTGATGGATTAGACCTATTAGGGGCTAAAATTGATGATTTTGACCCTGCTACTTCTATACAAAAGTTTATTAATAAATACACAAAAAATGTTTACCTTTTGAGCTGTCGTAAAGGGATGCGGTATACCAGTTTCCCACCAACTTATAAAATAATAGAACTATTAGAATTAACTGATGAAAAGATTGCAGAATATTTAGGACATTATGTTAAGGATGCTCATAAAAAGGATGAAATATTAGAGCAGATACGGCAAATCCCTCAATTTAAAGAAATAGCATGTCGCACACCACTTATATTACTTTTAATAATAGCAATATTTAGTCGGTATAAACAAATTCCAGGTAATAAAACGCAAGTGTACTCTTGGTACATCAATTGTCTATACGATTTATTTGAAAAGATGGGAAGGATAGACGGAGTAGAAAAGGAGTTAATAAATGATATATTATGCAACTTAGGATTTGAATTTCAAGTAAATGATGAAACAGTAGCTCCTAAAGAACAGGTTTTAGATATGATTGCCAATTTTATTATCAAACATAGGTATGGAAAAATAGCTAAGGATGAAATTCTAAAACTGTGTAGTCAATTAGGTTTTTTGAAGTTGCAAAAGGAAGAGGTAAAATTTTTCTATCAATCTTTTAGAGAATATTTTGCATCATTGAAGTTGAGAGAATTATTTTTAAAAGGGGTAGATATCTCTTCTACCTTTACTCATCCTAAGTGGGAGGATGTGTTGATTTTCTTAACTTCAAATCTTGACTCTAAAGACGCAAGTAAATTGATTCAAAATATTATAAAAGCCCCTTATGAATTTCGTAACCCACTATTTGTAGCCGCTAAATGTATTATAGGCAGTCAGGTAGAAGAAGTGACAAAACAAGAAATTATCAAGCAACTTTTATCTAAAATATCAGATAAATATTGGTATAATCAACGAGAATCTATCCACGGCTTAACTCGAATATTAGGAGAGAAGGTAGAAGCAAAGGCAATAGAACCTCTAATTCAAAAATTAAAGGATGAAGAATGGACTCGAAGGGAAAAGTCTGCCAAGGCAATGGGTAGAATGTGTGATAAGGGAGCAGTCCCTCACCTTAAAAGGCTTTTAGAAGATGAAAGCCCAGCAGTATATAATGCTGCTTTTGAGGCAATTGTTGAGATAGAAAGAAGGGAAAAAGAAGATATTAAGATTGAATTTAAAGACATAGAAGAAGTTCCTACTATAGAAGTTCCAGAAGTTGCACCTGAAAAGATAGAGGAAAAAGTAGAGGAAGAAATGGTAATTCCAACACCGGCTATGACCATTGTATACCTAAACTTGAATAGAGCATCTGAAGGTGTAGGAGTAGTACAGACAGAAGAGACTAAATTAGTTATTGTTGAGCAACTTTTTAATACACTATTGAAGCCTATTGTGGAATCTGAACATGGGGAAATTGAGGATATAAAAGAAGGTGTTAGTAGTGCTATTTTTGAAAATCCCAAAGAGGCACTCTACTCTACAGTCAAAATGCAGAGTGGAGTAGATGAATATAATTTACGACAGCCATCACGAAAAGTCTCTTTAAAACTTGGTGTGTGTACTGCTAAACACGGTGAGTCAATAGATAGAGTGAAAAATATAGCTGCTAAAATTTGTGAATTATCTCGACCTGGGCAAATATTGGTTATTGAAAATACATACAAAGCTGTTCATGGCAAGGATAAGACGATTAAATTTAGATATTTTGGCTCTCGAAAATTAGAGGGAGAAGAAAGTCAAAAACGGGGCATATATGAATTATTATGGCAGGGAGAAGAACATGCTTCTATGATTAAAGAATCAATTATGGCAATTGAGTATTTAGAACAAGTATCTGCAGTTAATATTACTAAAAACAAACCTATTATAGGTAGGATAAAAGTCGCCCGTAGTTTCCTTGCAAGATTAAGAGGACTGATGTTTACTAAAGAATTTCAATCATTAGTAATAGAATTCCCAGAATCTTCTGGAACAAAAATCCCTATCCATACATTCTTTGTAAACTTCCCGATTGACGCTATCTTCTTAGATCCCAATTTTAAGGTAGTAGATATGGCAGAAAATTTACTACCATTTAAAATACATACTCCTCAAACATTGACAAAATATGTCTTAGAAGTACCTCAAGGAACTATAAGAAGTAATGGTGTGGAATTGTCAGATATTATTATTTTTAAGGAAGGAATGTAAGTAAAATAGTAGACGGAGGACAGACCTCTTAGACTGCCTTTTCTATTTCCATAACAATTTTCTCAGTAGCACCTAAGTTTTCTTTTACTAATTCAAAGGCTGACTGGTTAGATTTAGAGAGTAATTCTTGGTTAGCTAATAGTTGTGCCATTTTTGTAGTCATTTGCTGGGAATTAGTTATTACAAATCCTGCACCTCTTTCTACTAATAATTTAGCCTCTTTAGAATTGTCAATCTTTGGACCGAAGAAGACAGGCTTTGACATCACTGCTGGTTCAAGACAATTATGTACCCCATGGTCAAAACTTCCTCCGACATAAGTCAACTCACCAACTTGATAAAGGTTTGCTAATATGCCTATTTTATCAACTATTATTAATTTTATATCTCCAACTGTACCAATTTTCTCAAGTTTAGACCATCTAACAAAAGTAATATTTAACTGTGATGCCATTTTTTCTATCTGAACTAATCTTGCAATCACTGGCTCATGTGGAATTAATACTAAAATCAAATCCTTAAATTCATTAATAAGATTTTTATATGCAGATAATACTATCTCTTCATCATGTGGCCAAGTACTCCCTGCAACTATAATTCTTGTTGATGTTTTGAAAAACTCCTTTCCACTAAAACCTTCCTTCTTAACCTGTTCTAACCTTCGATATACCTGGTCATATCGTGTATCTCCAGTTATTAAAATTTTAGTTTGAGAACTAACCAATGTTTTAAAAATAGCCTCATCCTCTTTTAAAATAGCACAAATGGTGTTTAGCTCACTATATACTTGTTTATAAAATAATTTAATAAAGAAATTTAACTTAGTATGTGAGAGGCTTCCATCTACTAACAGCATTGGTATATTCATCTTTTTAGCCTGCCAGACAAAGTTAGGCCACAGGTCGTATTTAATAAAGATGAATAAGGCAGGATTAATGAGTTTAAGCATTTTTTTAGCATTTGAGAGTGTATCAAAAGGAAGGTAGGAAATTACATCTGCTTCTTTATAATTATTAACCGCAGGCTCATATGCTGATGGGGAAAAGAAGGTGATTAATATCTTTAAATCATCTCTTTTTTCTCTTAATGTGCTAATGATAGGTTTAGCCTGCTCAAACTCTCCCATAGAGCTGATATGAAACCAAACCCATTTGCCTGGAGTTAGTGCTTTTTTTAACTTTAGCCAGAGTCCCTTTCTACCTTTAATCCCTCTTCGTATCTTCTCATTAAAAACAAATCCTACAATCAAACCAATATAAAGTAATACTAATCCTAATGTATTATAGATAATTTGCCAAAGGAGTTTGCTCATTTAAAGCCCTTTTCTTTAACTCCATTATTAATCTTGTAACTGTTCAGGGTGTAATAAAGGGAAAACCTGTTCCTGACAGGTTTTGGCAATTTGATTTTATAGGTCAATCGGTTATCGGTAATCAGGTTATCGGTAAAGAGAAAGCATCAATTGGTTATTACTGATTACTGATTACTGATTACCGATTACCAATCTCCAGATGTTACTGTAATCTAATCATAGAAAATTGTAGTTTTAAAGGAGGTACAGCTTGTTTATTTTCTTGTGATTTCTCTCCATTTTTATTGTCCAGGGAATTCCAACCCTTGACATTGTTGTTAAGTTGTTGTTTTTCTAATAAAAAGTTTCGACTGTATGTAGAGAGAGAATTTGCTTTCTTAATATCAGAGGAAATTGTAGTAGATTCTTTGGATATTTCAAATTTATCTCCGAGTATTATAACTGGCTCAAGGCTAAAGGTATTTGGGTCGTATTCGTAAGATAATGGTAAAGTTTCCGTAGGGAAAGGAGATGTGTTTATTTTAGAGTCAGGAGTTTGTTTTGGCAAAGTGTGTTTTACAAATTTCATTCCATCTTTTCCTAATAATGCACTTTTTGTATACCTACATTTTGGATTCCAGAGTAACCATTCATCCAATCCCTGTGCATATACGGCTTTGATTTGCTCTCTTACTTCACTTGCACCATAGTAATATCCAAGAGAAAAATCTTGAAGCCATGGGCGAATTCTACATTTTGTATTTCCAATTTGTTTATTTGCATCCATCAGACTAAAAAAAACAGTTTTATATGGTTGAGAATCAGGATTACTCAGTCCATAAGCACCTTTTGCATAGTGAGAAGGGTAAACCATAGGTGAGATAAAATCTACATATTCTGCTATCTCTTTAAATTTCTGCCCAATACCAATACCATTTTTGCAGGTAGTAGTTAATCCAAACACATCTATTGATAAAAATGCACTTGTGGAAAGTTCCTGTTTTGCAAATTTGAGAAATTCAATAATTGCTTTTGCTGCTTTTTGCATAGAATGTCCTGGACCATACCAGCAACTTTCTATATTACCATCCGATGGGAATCTGACATAATCAAATTGAATTTCATCAAAACCACGACTTACCGCATCTTTGGCAATAGCAATGTTATATTCCCATACATCTCTTAAATAAGGATTAACCCAACTTTGCCCTTTGGAATCACGCCATAGTTCACCTGATTTAGTTAGGACAGCTAAGTAAGGTCTTTGAGTTGCCAGGCGATTATCTTTAAAAACCGTAATTCTTGCAATCTTGTAAATTCCATATTTATCACATAAAGCAATGATTTCATCAATATCTTTAATTCGTCTTTGTATTGCCTTGACTTCTCTTGCTAATTTTACATTTACTTCA
Organism: bacterium; assembly: GCA_040754115.1. Lineage (GTDB taxonomy): Bacteria > UBA9089 > CG2-30-40-21 > CG2-30-40-21 > SBAY01 > JBFMDD01. The sequence goes on along the minus strand of JBFMDD010000349.1, from coordinate 1,920 downwards.
TATCCAATAATTCCATCTACCTCTTTGATGTCAATAACTACAGTATTAAGCTCGGTTTCTCTAATTAAATTAATAATCTTTTCAAACTGTATTTTAGAACCTGCTACCCAACTTGTAACATGAATACCTTTTACTTTAAATAGTTGTGTGGTAGATTTAAATGTAAGTGAGCCAAAATCTGTAGTAGAGTTAGTTTTTAATTTGAGTTGTGGGTTAAGTGAAAGTTCACAAGTATTTTTACTATTTGTAAGATGACAATTTTTACCTGCTTTAGGCTTAAATAACAATTTAGTTACTTCCGAGTCTGAGTGGTTAATACTTGGATATATCAATAAACTTATAAATATAATTCCTCTTAAAATTAAGCGATGGTGATTCATTTCTTATCCCCTCTTTAAAAAATATACTCACTTCTAACTTATTAACCCTTTTTATTATCTTATCACATATTTTTTCACCCCTATAATATTTTTTCTTGATTGTCAATATAATAAAAAAGAAATAGATTGAAATTAGTAGAAACTTATTGAAATTCATTGTTTTTTACAACCAATTTCCATTTATTTCTATAAATTTTTGCTTCGCAACATTCTTCGAATTCTACCAATTTCTATTATTATTTATTCTTCTTGCTTAAATTCATAAACTTCAGTTCCCCCAGCATAAATTCCACGCACATTTAATCTAAACTCCTCAGGGTTACTTGAGGCATCAAGTGCATCTTCAAAGGTAACTAAGCCATTCTGGTATAGGTTAACCAATGATTGATTGAATGACTGCATGCCATAAAACCTTCCAGCAGTGACGGCAGAGGACATTTGAGCTGTTTTTCCCTCCTCAATTAATTTACGAACTAAAGGTGTTACAGTTAAAATCTCAACAGCTGGTACCCTGCCAGTACCGTCAGCACGAGGTAATAATCGCATAGAAATTACACCCCTTAACACAAGTGATAATTGTATTCGTACCTGATTATGTTGATAAGGGGGGAAGAAATTGACTATTCGTTCTATTGTCTGGGGAGCATCGATAGTATGCATAGTAGTTAATACCAGATGTCCTGTCTCTGCGGCAGATAAACATGCAGATAGACTTTCTATATCACGCATTTCACCTATCATTATTACATCTGGATTTTGGCGGACAATATGTTTTAAAGCCTCAGCAAAAGATGTTGTATCCATTTCCACTTCACGCTGTTCGATAATAGATTCTCTATCTCGATGTAAAAATTCAATTGGGTCTTCAACAGTGAGTATATGCGCCCGACGAGTAGAATTTATATGGTCAATCATCGCTGCCAGAGTTGTAGATTTACCTGACCCAGTAGCACCTGTAACAACAATTAATCCTCTTGGTATACTGGCTAAATCCCTTATCACCTCTGGTAAATATAGTTCTTCAAAACCAGGTATCTCAAAAGGAATCATTCGAAAGACAAGAGCAATAGTATTTCTTTGACGAAATATATTGCACCTAAACCTGCCAATTCCAGAGGCACTATATGCTAAATCTAATTCAGATAACTCCTCAAATTTACGCTTTTGTGATTCATCCATCAGCGAATAGGCTAACTCAGATGTTTCAGCAGGTGAAAGTCTTGGAAGTACCTCTACATTATTATCTCCCATCATATAAGTTAAACTACCATTTATACGCAAGACAGGCGGACTGCCTACTTTAAGATACATATCTGATGCTTTCTCAGTCATCATCTTCCGTAAATATTCATTGATATGCATTTTTTATCATCTCCTTCCTTAATAAAATTTCGACCTGTATGGTTAAGTTCACTAATGAAAATGAAGCTTTCATCTCACACTACAAGAAAAATAGAAACTGATAGAAATATAATGGAAATTTATAGAAATTGATTGAAATTGGTAGTAAAAAACAATGAATTTCCATAAATTTTTGCTT
>JBFMDD010000348.1:0-9568 GCA_040754115.1 bacterium | reverse complement strand
AAATTGGTTGAATTCGAAGAATGTTGCGAAGCAAAAATTTATGGAAATTCATTGTTTTTTACTACCAATTTCAATCAATTTCTATAAATTTCCATTATATTTCTATCAGTTTCTATCTTTCTTGTAGCGTGAGATGAAAGCTTCATTTTCATTAGCGAACTTAACCGTACAGGTCGAAAATATTAGGAAGTGAGGAAGTTTGATACTTTAGAAGTTCTGAACTTCTAACCTTGGTAAAATTCACAAAAAGGAGGTGAGAAATATAATGGCTCTTGAAGAAAAAATAGGGGTAGTAACTCATTATTTTGGTAAAATTGGTGTAGGAGCTATCAAAATTACAGATGGCGAACTTAAAACAGGTGATATTATTCATATAAAAGGACACACTACAGACATTACACAAAAAATTGAATCTATGCAAATAGAACATGAAACTGTAGAAGTAGCAAAAGTAGGGGATATAATTGGAACTAAAGTTAGTGAACATGTTCGTGAACACGATGAGGTTTATAAGATAATTGAAGAGTAATAACCTTAAAATCAAATGGTATCTGGCAATAGCTATAAATAAATAAGCAGTTATCTAAACTTTTACGTTTTTCGCTAACACTTTGTATTTTAATCTGTTGTGTAAATAAAGGAAAATGGGAAAGAGTGGAAAAAGGAAAAAGAAGTATTTTTCTCTAATTATAAGAAATATAGTTAGTTATACATGAAATTCTTTTTCCCCTTTTTCCAGATTTTTCCATTTTTCCTTTCTTACACCTAATAAAACGCAAAAGTTCAATTAATATTTTTAAACACTATTTACTGACTACTTTCTACTCTCTATATCTTTAGGTTTTTCTCTGTTTCTCTGCGTCTGTGCGGTAAATTATCTGAACGCTTACTTAATTTTGGACCAATGAGGTTTTTGAAATGGCGTATAAATCTTTACATGAATTTATAGAAGAACTTGAAAGGGTAGGGGAATTAAAGCGGATAAGAACTAAAGTCAACCCTATATTAGAAATAACTGAGATTACTGATAGAGTATGTAAAAATCAAGGGCCAGCATTGCTATTTGAGCAAGTAGATGGATATTCTATTCCTGTACTTACAAATGCATTTGGCTCGATGAAAAGAATGGCACTATCTTTAGGAGTAGAAAATATTAATCAGGTAGTAACTGAAATTGAAAATCTTATAACTACTGAAATTCCAGATAATTTAATAGATAAACTTAAACTAATTCCTAAAGTTTCTCAATTTGCTTCCTTTATTCCTAAAAAGGTTTCTTCAGGTTTTTGTAAAGAAGTCATTAAAAAGGATAATCCAGAGTTAGATTTTCTTCCTATATTAAAATGCTGGCCTGAAGATGGAGGGCGATTTTTGACACTTCCTGTTGTTATCACTAAAAATCCTAAAACAGGGGTGCGCAATCTTGGTATGTATAGGATGCAGGTATATGATTCGAAGACTACAGGTATGCATTGGCATCCACATAAAGTTGGGGCTAAACATTTTCAATTATATAAAGAATTAGGTGAGAAAATGCCTGTAGCCGTATGTTTAGGTGGAGATCCTACCATTACTTATGCCGCTACTGCTCCCTTACCAGATGATATAGATGAGTTGATGTTTGCAGGGTTTTTACGCAAAAAACCTGTTGAAATTGTGTCATGTGAAACAATTAATTTACAAATCCCGGCTAATTCAGAAGTAGTTTTAGAAGGCTATGTAGAGCCAGCAGAGGATTTACGAATTGAAGGTCCTTTTGGTGACCATACAGGTTATTACTCGTTACAGGATAAGTATCCTGTATTCCATATTACCTGTATTACACATCGAAAAAATCCTGTGTATCCTGCTACCATAGTTGGAAAACCTCCAATGGAGGATTGTTTCATGGCTAAAGCTACAGAACGAATATTTTTACCCTTAATAAAACTTATATTTCCAGAGATAATAGATATAAATTTGCCAATCGAAGGGGTATTTCATAACTTAGCATTTGTATCGATTAAAAAGAATTATCCTGGCCAGGCAAAAAAGGTTATGCATGGATTATGGGGGTTAGGACAATTAATGTTTACAAAAATAATTGCAATATTTGATGAAGATGTAGATGTCCAAAATCTACAAGAGGTTATCTGGCGATTAGGAAATAATATCGACCCAGAGCGTGATTTTGTCTTTGTTCAAGGACCTGTAGATATATTAGATCATGCTGCTCCTTATCCAGGATTGGGCTCTAAGGTCGGAATTGATGCTACTCGTAAATTTAAAGAAGAAGGTTTTGTGCGAGAATGGCCTAATGATATAAAAATGTCAAAAGAGGTAAAAAAGAAGATAGATAGTATTTGGCAGGAGTTGTTTTAAACCACAGATTTCACTGATTACACAGATTAACACTGATTAAATAGTAACTGGTTAAATGAATACCAGTTACCAATCACCAAAGATAGAGGTGACAGATGAAGATAATAGTTGCTATTACGGGTGCAAGTGGAGTTATATATGCTAAAAGATTACTTGAGTTACTCTTACAACAAGATGGTGTAGAGATCTTTCTTACTTTATCTAAAAATTCTACTCTTATAATTGAAGATGAGTTAGAGGGATTAAAGTTAAATTTAAAGGAATTTAAACCAGAAGACCTTTTAGGAAAAGAAGGGAAAGCTATAACATACTACCATTATGAAGACTTAACTATTAATTTTATAAGTGGCTCAAACCATTTTGATGCGTTTGTAATCATACCTTGCAGTATGGGTACTTTAGGCCGAATTGCCGCTGGGTTATCAGATAATTTTATATTACGGACTGCAGATGTAGCTTTAAAAGAGAAAAGAAAACTCATCTTAGTTCCAAGAGAAACTCCTTTGAATTACATACACTTACGAAATATGTTAGAACTTGTAAAGGCTGGGGCTTTAATTCTACCCGCATGTCCTGCCTTCTATCATCAACCTAAAACACTAAACGATTTAGTGGATTTTGTAGTCTTGCGTGTATTAGACCATTTAGGAATTAAAACAGAGAGAACAATTAGCTGGGGAAAAGAAAGATAAGATGCAGTATTTGGCATAGTTAATAGTGTCCATCTCCATAGGCAAATATTTCGAGACTGTTCACTATACCTATTGCACATACCACCAAATTTTTCTAAACATTGTCAATCGGCTTGTATTCCCCAAATCTGCGAAGCAGGGGAAGAATTTAGGTTGGATCCTAATCTTCTTTTGCACTTTGATATTCTTCGCGAGGTATCCACGAAGAAATGTGTCGCAGGAAGTGGGTCGTGCATTTTTGCATTGAGCTATGAATGTCTAACTACCGTATCACAGCTATCTTGCGTATTTTTTTGTCTGATGCACCTGTGATGTAGTTTACCTTAATCTGACAAAAATATACACCATTTAGTACAATTTCACCTGTACCATTTCGACCATCCCATCTCTCTTCATGGTGCATGCCTTTGGATTTGAAGTTGCTATCAAGTAAGGTGATGACTAAATCGCCAATAACAGTGTAAATTTTAATCGTTACATATCCATCCTCTGGTAAGTAATAGGCAATAGTTGTGGATTCTTTACCTGCAGCAAAAGGATTGGGATAGTTGGTAAATGAGTTTTCAAGTGCTGGGTTAAAAATTGTAGCTGATTCTGACCGTATTGGGAAGAAACCACCTACACTGACCGGATTATTCCATGTATCAATGGCTTCAACATCAACATTGGATATTAAACTAATCTTAAAATTATTTGAAGTTGCTACACTTGATATATCCATATTTATTTCCATAACACTTGATTTGTCAACACCAACTTTTAGAGGAGGGGCTAACCTTATAATTATCTTTGAGCCTGTAGTTTCTATATCGGCTTTGGAGGTTTGTGTTCCAGCATAATATAAAATCAATTTAGATAAAACAGAGGCTGGAATAATGGGATTATTGAATCTGTCTGATGTTGTTAGACTTATCGTTCCTATCGTAATTTCATCTGTATTTGTTCCACCTTGATTGGTAAATGTAAGTGTTAATGCATGGATATCTTTTTCTCCTTTACCTACATTTACAGGTATGTGACTCTGGTATGATACGAAAAGCCCTGTTGGTTTATCTTTAATCTGGGTTATAGCAGAGAGTGTCGAAAATGTATCTATAATTGTACTAAAATCATTTGCATCTACAAATTTTACATCAAGCAGGTCTAATTTAAACTCGCCTAAACTTGCATTTACCAGAATGTTTATTTTAAAAGTAATAGTAGCTTGTGTAGTGATAGTAGCAGAAGTAAGAAGTGTTAAGTTTTGAGTACCTGTAATAGAATATGTTCCTAACCCATCTCCTATTATTATCTCACCTATAGATTGAGGTATATTTAATGTCACCTCTTTTAATAAAATACTTGCGGTGTTAGATGTCCCTAAGTTATTAATATTTAATTCAAACACCTTGATTCCCATCTGTCCTCGATATACCTTTGGCGGGATAGTGGAGGTACCAGTAACAATAGCCTTTTGTGCCTTAGATTGAATGGTAAAAGGAGTAGAAGATGTAATAGTCCCAGATTTAATTAGTACCGTATCCTTTGTATTATAATCCCTTGCATTAACAGATAAAGAACCAAGACCAAAAGTACATGTTGAAGGGTCATCTACAATATTTACCCTTACATCTACTTCTTTAAAGTCATATATGATTATCGGGGTAAATAAGTCAATATCGATAGGATTTTGTGAGGTAATATCTTTTTCTGCATAGGTAATAGTATCATCTTTTATTATCAATTTTGAGATGGTATTGGTTGAATTAATAGTAATAGAAAGTTGCGTTATTTCTACTTTTGAGGTATTGAGATTACCTACAAATTCAATCTGTGTAGCAAGTACATCACTCTGTCCTTTATTTACATATTCAGGTACATTATCATTTTTTAATCCTACAACTATTTCTTCTGATGGGGCTTTAATCCATGCATATCCAGAACTTAAGGGAAGATTTTCAATTATTTCAATATATTTATAAGAATTTACATCCTGAGCATAAACATCTGTTAGACTTATTTGAAATCTATTAGTAGTAGTTGAAGTTGGAATTTCAATAATTAAACTTACTGCTATTGACTGATTGGGTGGAATAACAATAGATGTTTTTAGTGTGGTAGTAGTTCCTGATGTTTCAATATCGGTTTTACTACCATAAATAATTCCAGTTCGAGTAAGTGTTATTTTTGCAATAGCACGATTAGGTATAGTGCCCACATCAAAGCTTAAAGTACCAATTGCTATATCCCCAGTAAAAGTTGCAGTAGCAGGATTTTCAAAGATGATACTCATTGGAATTATATCATCCTGTCCCTTATTTACCTCAAAAGGCATGCTCGGTATGTGTGATACCTTTAATTTTTTAGGTATATCCTGTATATAAAGAGGCTCTGAATAGGTGGGAATAGAAGAAATGGTAGTACTTGTAGCATAACCATTGAATGTAAGTGTCCCTGGATAGCTTGCTACCTTGTATGTCCATATAAATTCGGTAGAAGAACCAGCAGGAAGTGTAGAATGAAACTCTGGAGCAATTGTTAATGTAGCATTTCCCGACCCTTCCAGAATAAGTGCAGTTGGAGTAAGGGTATGGACATCTTCTGTTGAGGTATTTACTACTTCCATAATGATAGTTATCGTACCATCTATTTCCACCTTTGGGGAGGCCAATTTTAATGAAGATAGTAATCCTTCAGAGATAGTCTGAACACAGGGATTGATTATTTCAGAATCTATTGGTCCATCATTATCAGATAAAAAGTCTAATCCATTAACTGGTATCTTCATCATGATAGTACTTCCATTAATCGGCTTATCAGCAACATCTACCTTGATAAGTGTCCTTTTACCTGGGTAAGGGATAGAGATAGTTCCTGTCCATTCCCAATATTCGCCACTCCATGTAGCAGTATATGTATTTGCATCTGTACACAATTTAACTGTTTTTATATCCCTTGAATCTTTTGCTGTACCACTATTTTTAATCCTCATTTTAGTCAGTGTATCCGTAGCATAACCATTACATGGAATGAGCACATCTAAAACTAATACATTTGTAGTACCAGTAGCTACGGTGATAGCTTTAGCACCATAATTAGTAATCTGTGCATTGACCAGACCATCTATTTTATGAAAGCCAGAAGAATCCAACGGAAATATTCCACCTACACTTGTTGTACCAGATTCAAAACTAATATCAGTAGCTGCGGCAATACTACAATCAATTATATTATCATCTTTGGTATTATGTAAAGCAACATCATATTTTACTTTAAGTTCTTTTGTTTCATCTTGCCCAACACTAATGTTTAATCCTGAAAATATCGCCTTACCATTTTTATAATTACTAATTCCAATGGTAGTAGTTCCATTGTAAAGATAAAGAGTGTCAATCTCTGAATCAAGTTGAGTTAAACTCCCGGTGCCTACATTAGTGTTAGTAACGGTCAAAGAGGTCAATGTTTGGGTTCCTTCGGTATAATAATTGGTCATAGCTATACTTAAAATATCAAGTTTTTTATCCCCAGGATGAACCTCTTTTATTAACAAATCCAATGCCTCAAATATTACCTTATTATGCACCTTAATTCGTTGAGAGTAGTAATTTTCGATATGTTTGTCTATTGGGCCATCATTGTCTGATAAAACTTCAATTCCTTCTGTTGGTATCCTAAGTTTAATTGTTTTTCCTTCACAGGCAGTATCTTTAATATCCGCAGTGATGAATATCTTTAAACCCATAGTCCCTATTGGTTGATTTAATCCTGTCTTTTGCCACATAGCACCTGTAAAATTCATCGTTCCTAAACAAGTATCAGTTCCAATGTTAAGTTTAAGAACTATATCATTTTCATCTGCACTACCTGCATTTTCTAGACTTAAAGAGCTTAATGTATCCGTAGCATAGCCATTTGAAGGTATGATTATCTCTAATACTAAATTATCCAACTCACCTGATTTAAAATTAGCTGGAGGAATATGATTAATGGTTATTTGAGATGATACCATACCATCTACTATATGGTGTCCATAGGAATTTAATGGAAAGTTTGCATTGATGGAAGTAGATGTAGCAAATGTTACCTCTACCAATTGTATGTCTATTATGTCCACATCCTTAGCATTTTTCAAGGATAGGTCATAAGTAATTAAGAAAGTAGTTGTGCCATAATCAGGTGGGATGGAGATATTGAGATTATTAAATGTAGCTATGCCTGAAGTAAAAGTAGTACTCCCCGCTGATAAATATAGCCTACTAATTTCAGAATCTAAATTAGCTTGCGTGCCTGAGCCTTGAGTGGCATTGGTTAATTTAATCGAGGTGATTGTTTTAGTTGATGTATAGGAATTTTCTAACCATACCTTTAGAATCTCCATGTGAGTTTGTCCAGGATATTTAGATTCAGTAGGGAGATTTTCAGGAATAAAGGTAACATACGGTGGATAAACCTTTACTTTATTTGCTCCAACAAGTATTTTAGAGTAGCTTTGAGAATTTGTATCCGTTCCTTTTAAAGATAAGGTTACAAAATAGGTCATAGGGGTTAATTTTGAGGGGATATTTAGTTGGTTAAAATACAAATTGGCATTTCCCTTTCCAGATACTTGCGTTTCTGCAATCAGAGTACTTGTAAATGTATTTGCTCCATCACTAAATGAAATAGAGGATGACTTTGCTAATGTTACACCAATGATGCTTAAATTCTCAATAGATACTTTAAATCCAACATTTTTTTTGCCTTGAGTAACGAAATCAGGAAAAATAGAGTTGTTTATTTCTTGTAGTAGCGGAAGTTCTTCTACTATTCTAATGGTAGTTTGAGTACTTTTTACACCTATGACAGCAAATTTGATTGTCCATATTCCAGGACTTTCATCGTAATAATAAAAATCTATCGTACTGGTACCATCATTTATTGTAAAAGTAGTTATAGAACCTCCTTCTGGTGTTAATCGAAATTCATAATGACCTGGAGAATCAGGAGAATATGGAGTAATGGATAGTGAATTTTGGGTTGTAGAATTATTAAATTTATCTTGCCTTTGTAGTCTAAATACACTTGATGGGCTACCTGCAATAGCCACTTGAGGGGCTATAAGTAAGGTTAAATGATCTGGTTCAGCAGGAATAATCGAAATAGATGTGCTGGTAGATATTGTTCCTACTCTGGCTTCTAATATCAAAGCACTAACCTTTTCATCATAATAATAAAATATAGCAGTACTTGTGCCATCTGGAATGATTAATGTGGTAGTACCAGATCCATCTGGAAATAGTTTAAAAATCCCTGAGATTGATGTAGACGATAAAGTAATAGTAGTTGTTCCTTCTATCATGGGATGAGATAAATTATCCAATCTCGTTAAGCAAAAGAGCGTATTTGTACCCGCAGTGTTTGTTGATGGGGCTAAAGTAAATGTAAGACTGCCAAGGATTGGTTTTTTAATATTTGCTTTTAAGGTAGCAGTAGCTTCAATCCCTGAGGTAGTTCCGGGTGGATTTGTTTTAAGATACAATTGAGTGTTGTAAGTTCCAGAGTGTAATCCTATTGGGTAATCTAACCATAGATAAGTAGTTTTTGTTAAGCCTTCCTCTGAGGTAATTGAATAAGTACCTATTGATAGGTAGGTAGTGGTTATTGTAGTTTGAGCAGTAACAGTATTAGTCAAGGCATAACCCAGTGGACCTGGCAAAGATATAGTGCCACTTTCTCCTGTGAAATCCTCTGCTTTGATTTGAATAGTAAATGTAGCGTTAGATATGATAGTTGCATTGATAGGGGAAGTGAGTGGATTATCGTCTGTACTCGCAAAATTAGAGGTAAAATATCCTTCTTTATTATCAATGGCTATCTCGCTATAGTAGGCATTACTAATCTCTATTTCATTATAACCAAATGAACCAGTGTAAGATTGAACCTCGACTTTAATTTTCCAGTTCTTATCTTCTTCATATCTTGAGATTTTTCCTGGGGTAAAGACTAATTTTAGGGTTTGAGTTGCTGAAGAAATAGTGGTAGTAGCAGGAGCAGTACAATGTTCTTTATCAATTGTCCATGTGGAAGTTAGTGGACCATATATATCCCAATATCCTTCTTTCCAGTAGTATGTCGCATGATCAGTTGGCGTATCAGTACCTTTCATTTCACTATTCTTAGAATCCCAAATATAAAAATAGATTAACCATATATCATTAAATCCATCTCCATCAGAAATCTCTACCACAAGTGTCATTTCATCATTTGGGCTCATTTGGGTCGTAGAAGTAGTAGTTCCGCCATCATCATCTTCAAAAAGCATTACACTACTGACTACTGGGTCAGCAGATTCACTAATGCCATAATTACAGATTAAAAATCCTACTAATAAAAAGCTAAAAATATATCTCATTTTTTTCTTCCTAATGCCATTTATACCATAATTATCCATAATTGTCAATCAAAGAATTATTTTGAGTGATTTGAGACTTGAGATTTGAGACATGGAGTATCTGAAGCATCAAGAAATTGAACAAATTACTTCCGATAATATATCT
>JBFMDD010000347.1:0-25640 GCA_040754115.1 bacterium | reverse complement strand
TCATCTTATCCTTAATTCTCTCCCAAATTTATCAAAATAGCCTTCTTTTTCACCTCCCTCTCCCCTTTTTACTCCGCTACTTGCCGATTTCAGGATAATCTCATAAGAAGATTTGGGACGGTTTATTTTCAGACAATTTCCTATGATTAGATTACACCTGCATCGCAAGGATGGTAATCAGTAATCGGTAATCTGGTAATCGGTATCCTACCCTACTTGATTACCCGATAACCTGATTACTGATAACCGATAACCTATAGTCGAATCGCCAAAACCTGTTCCTGACAGTCCCTGATTAAATCAAGGATTGCTCCTAACAGGCTCAAAGAGTTCAGGGATTAGAATCGTTAAGATACCCGCAAGCTTTCAAACAAAAGTGAACCGTCCCAAAGATTCTTATTCTTTCAACAATGGAAATCCCAGCTCCTGGCGTATTTTAATATACCCTTGTGCACATTGTCTTGCCAGATGTCGTATTCTGGCAATATAACCTGTGCGTTCAGTAACACTAATTGCCCCGCGTGCATCTAAGATATTGAATATATGAGAACATTTTAATACACAGTCATACGCTGGGAATATGAGGTCTTTTTTTATTAATCTTATTGCCTCTTTTTCATACATCTCAAATAATTTAAAATGCATCTTAACATTTGCTGCCTCAAAATTATATTTAGAAAACTCCACCTCAGTTTGGTGATGTACCTCACCATACTTAATTCCATTACCCCATTCGATGTCAAAGACAGAGTTTTTCCCCTGAAGGTACATAGCAATTCGCTCTAATCCATAAGTAAGCTCGACTGAAATAGGCTCAAGAGGCAAGCTCCCAACCTGTTGGAAATAAGTAAACTGAGTTATCTCCATACCATCAAGCCATACCTCCCAACCTAACCCAGCCGCACCTAAAGTAGGAGATTCCCAATCATCCTCTACAAACCTTATGTCATGCTCTAAAGGGTTTATCCCCAATGTTATAAGGCTATCAAGATAAAGCTGTTGAATATTATTCGGAGAGGGTTTGATAATTACTTGAAATTGATAATAATGCTGCAGGCGATTGGGATTCTCACCATATCTACCATCAGTAGGTCTTCGAGAAGGCTCTACATAAGCTACTTTCCATGGCTCAGGCCCTAAAACCCGTAAAAAGGTAGCAGGATTAAAAGTCCCAGCACCCACCTCAATATCATAGGGTTGAGTAATTAAACAACCTTGGCTCTCCCAAAAGGATTGTAGATTTAATATTATCTGTTGAAATGTCATTTTACCACCATTTGTAACCGATCAGCTTAAAGTACACAATTTTTGGAGTGCGAGAGTGCCAGAGAGTCTTTCTCATTGCTCTATTATCTCCAGATTTTTATGACCTATATACCTTTTCCTCACTAATATGTTATTCTAACATCTAATTCTAAAAAAGTCAATTAAAATTCTACCCGGGGTGTATGTAAAATTTGTGGGAACTTTTACAATATTTTTCTTGACAAACTTAAGATTTTATGGTAAAGTTGAAAATAATTAATTTTTGTAACCGTTCAGGTAGTTTGGTGTATGGGTGGCTAAGTGTCTGGGTTACATAGACTACCAGACACATAGACACCCTTTATGCAAAATTGATATTGGAGTGACAGCACTTGTGCTGTCAATGACACCACAAGTGGTATCACTCCTTATTTCCCTGATGTTAACTGATTGCTGATACTTGAATGGCTGAACGCTTACTAATTTTAAAAAACGAAAAAGTCCGGTTCTTTTAACTACAGTGGTAATTGGGGAAAAGAATGACGGATAAGATAAATAATGGAGCAATCCCAGGAGCAAAAGAAAAAAAAGAAGAAAGAAGATTTAGAAATAGAGATAACACAAGATGCTATGAAAGCATTTTTGCAAATTAATTCATTGGGTGAAGTAGGGTCTTTGATAGATGTGAATATTGTTATGCATAAGTTATGGAATACGGATGTTGTCTATGGAATAAAGGGTGAGGTTATCTCACAAATGATAGCGCAGAAAATAATAGGTGAGCCTGTCTTGGTAGCTGAAGGAGACCCACCAATAGAGGGGAAAGATGCAATTATTGAATATAGATTTACAAAGACTTTAAAACCAAAATTATTAATGGGTTTGGACGGCAGGGTAGATTATCGTGATTTAGGCTTAATAGAGAATGTAAAGCGAGGTGAGGTATTAGCTACTAAACGAGAAGCAACTAAGGGTATTCCAGGTAAAACAGTAACGGGTAAACAAGTACCTGCACGGGATGGAGTAAGTATTCCATTACCAGCAGGACAAAATACTAAAGTTATAGAAAATGGTAATACTCTTATCTCTACTGTTAATGGTTATGTTATCTGGAAAGATGAAAAGATAGGTGTAGAAACGGTATATAGAGTTAAAGGCGATGTGAATATGAATGTGGGGAATATACATTTTATTGGTACAGTAGAGATTGACGGGGATGTACGAGAAGGATTTAGGGTAATATCAGAAGAAAATGTTATTATTAATGGTGGCGTAGACAATGCAACCATAAGGGCTGAAAAAAATATTGAGGTTAAATATGGCATTCGGGGTAAAAGGAGTTATATATATGCAAAGGGTAATCTAAAGTGTAAGTTTATTGAAAATGCTACTGTTGAAGTAAAAGGAGATGTAATTGTTGCAGATGCTATTATTCATAGTAATGTTGATGCGAGAGGAAATGTTATTGTCTTAGAGGGGAAAAAAGGAGTTCTTCTTGGAGGTAGAATTCGTGCAGGAGGAGAGGTAAATGCCAAAAATATTGGTTCTATTTCGGAAGTGCCAACTGAAATTGAGGTAGGGGTAGATCCAGCTCTACGACAAGAAATGTTGGCATTAGAAGAGATGGTAAAAATACAACATGAAGAATTGCGAGAGTTAAAATTAAAATATAATATATTATCTGCTCAGAACAAAAAAGACGAGGCGCTTATTTGCCTCAACGAACGCAAAGACTTAGAAGAAAGCATTAGAAATGGTATCGAAGCATTAAATCAAATAAAAAAATATATTGCCGCTAATCCAGGCGGAAAGGTATCTGTAGTTGAGCGAATAAATCCAGGTGTTAAGTTAACTATTCGAACTAAGACATTTTTATTAAAGGTAGATTATAAACAGGTAACCTTTATAGAAAAGTTTGGGGAGATAGAAAATCAACCTTACGAGGAACCAATAGCTAAACCTAAGGAAGAAAAAGAGAAAAAATTTGGCTACTGGGAAAGAGAAATAGAGACAGCAACCTCAACATAAAAAAGGAAGGTGGTGATTAAGTGCCGGTAAGAATAAGATTGACGAGGACTGGTGCAAAGAAAACTCCGTCGTATAGAATTGTAGTTACTGATTCAAGACGAGCAAGAGATAGTAAATCTATTGAAATCATTGGACACTATCATCCAGTACTCAAGGATAAACCATTAGTGGTCAATGAAGAACGGGCATTAGATTGGTTAAGTAAAGGAGCAAAAACGACTTCAACTGTTCAAAGACTGTTTAAGCAAACAGGTGTGATGCGCAAATTTCATGAGACAAAAACGATTAAATCTAAAAAGAATTTGGAGGGATGAATAAAATGAAAGACTTAGTTGAGTACATTGTCAAGTCATTAGTGGATAAACCAGAAGCGGTTAGTATCAATGAAGTAAAAAGTGAAAAAACAGTTATTCTGGAGCTAAAGGTAGCTCCACAAGACATCGGGAAGGTTATTGGGAAACAAGGAAGAATTATTAAGGCTATCCGAGTAGTACTTAATGCTGCTGCTGCTAAAGCTATGACAAGAGTAGTATTAGAAATCCTGGATTAAGGAAAAAGGAAAGAAAAACTTAAGTTAAATTGAAAATCGACATCTTAACTCTATTCCCAGAGTTTTTTGAGGGACCATTAAAAACAAGTATCATAAATCGCGCACAAACTCAAAGACTGGTGGAGATTAAGCTACATAACATAAGAGATTTTGCCAGCAATAAACACCATACAGTAGATGATACTCCCTATGGAGGAGGGCCTGGAATGGTGATTAAACCAGAGCCAGTCTTTGAGGCAGTTAAGTCATTAGCACCAGGATTAGTCATTCTTCTTACCCCACAAGGTAAGGTATTTAATCAGGAAGTAGCAAAGAGTCTATCAACACAGACTCATTTAATATTTATATGTGGTCATTATGAGGGCGTAGATGAAAGAATAATCGAAGAGCTGGTGGACTTAGAAATTTCTATTGGAGACTATATCCTTACAGGTGGCGAGATTCCGTGTCTGGTAGTAATTGATACTATCATTAGACTTATCCCAAATGTATTAGGAAATATTGAGTCTTTAAAGTCAGACTCCTTTGCTAACCAGCTTTTAGCTCACCCTCAATATACCAGACCTCAAAATTTTAGAGGAATGACAGTCCCTCCGGTATTACTTTCGGGTAATCACGAGGAAATTAGGCTTTGGCGGAAAAAACAAGCTCTCGCGAAAACATTAGATAAAAGACCAGACCTTTTAGAAAAGGCATCACTTTCAGCAGAGGATAAGAAATTACTACAACAGATAAGAGAAAACAGAGGACAGAAGATAGAAAAGTAGGACAGGCATCTTGCTTCTCTATCTATATTATTGAAAGTTTTCGACCTGTATGGTTAAGTTCACTAATGAAAATGGAACTTTCATCTCACACTACAAGAAAAATAGAAACTGATAGAAATATAATGGAAATTTATAGAAATTGATTGAAATTGGTAGTAAAAAACAATGAATTTCCATAAATTTTTGCTTCGCAACATTCTTCGAATTCAACCAATTTCAATTTATTTCTATCTTGCATTGTGTGATTTAACTCTCTTAAAAACTGATACATGAGTCTTTATTATTCTAACCATACAGCTCGAAAGTTTTACTTATAGGAGGTTTTAAAATGAGCAGACAGAAAATGGAAAAGGAAGATAAATTAAATGGGAAGTGCAGTTTTTGTGGAGAGACCTTCTCAAAGTCTACAATGACTAAACATCTGAATTCGTGTAAGCAAAGGGAAATTATTTCAGTGGAGCCGTCGGATAAACAGAAGTCAAAAGTGCGGGATAATAGGATATTCCATCTTGTGGTTGAGGGAAGATACCAGCCGGAGTATTGGATGCATCTTGATATCCCAGCAGATGCAACACTCTATGATTTAGATAATTTCCTCAGGGATATCTGGGTGGAGTGTTGTGGGCATTTGAGTGCTTTCACCATCAATGATATAGAGTATGAACAAGATACAGAAGGTGGAGATACTATGTGGACAATGATGTTTGGTGGAAGGAAACAGGTAGGAAGTATGAATACCTACACTGGTTCTGTTTTTTATCCAGGCCTCAAATTTCATTACGAATATGATTTTGGAACCACTACCCATCTATCGTTGCGAGTTGTATCAGAACGCAAAGAAGATATTAAAGATAGGTCCATTCGGATTTTAGCCAGGAATGATCCACCACAGATAATCTGTAGTATGTGCAGGAAACTTACCGCCACACAAGTTTGTACCCAATGTATCTATGATGGAAGTGGATGGCTTTGTGATAAGTGTGCTGAGAAACATGAGTGTGGCGAAGATATGTTGTTACCAGTTGTTAATTCCCCGCGTGTAGGTATGTGTGGATATACCGGAGATTAACATAAAAAGGAGAGAAAGACTAAAAAATGAGTACGAAAGAAGCATTGATTACTGAAGAGGCTTTGCCAGAATTAAAGAAAAAAATACCCCATTTTTCCCCAGGAGATACACTAAAGGTAAGTATTAAAATTGTGGAAGGAGAGAAAAAACGCATTCAACACTTTGAGGGAACTGTAATTAGACAGCGAGGAGAAGGGATAAGGAAAACTTTTACACTTAGACGAATTTCATATGGTGTAGGAGTGGAAAAAACCTTTCCTCTTTATTCTCCTTCCATACAAAAAATTGAAGTTACAAGACAAGGAAAAGTAAGAAGGGCTAAATTATACTACTTAAGAGAGAGGAAAGGTAAAGCAGCAACGATAAAAGAAAAAAGAGATTAGGGAGGGGGATTTAAATGCCTCAAGGTTCTTTTCCGGTGAAAAAGGTAGAAGAGGATTTTAGACTTAAAAAACTCTGTAAGTATGAAGAAGAGGTGTTTTCTTTAGGGCATAAGTTGGTAGGAGGAGTAGATGAGGCGGGTAGAGGACCTTTAGCAGGACCTGTTGTCGCCGCAGTAGTTATTTTACCACAAAATGCTAAAATATCAGGAATAAATGATTCTAAAAAGTTAACTCCAGCTATGCGAGAAAGACTGTGTAAAACTATTTCTAAGATAGTAATTGATTGGGGAGTAGGGATTGTAGATGAGCAAAAAATAGATGAGATAAACATCTTACAAGCAACATACATGGCGATGGGAAAGGCTATAAACTCTTTGAAGGCAAAACCTCACTTCTTACTTGTTGATGGACATAACATTCCTCACATAGATATCTTACAAAAACCAATCATCAAGGGTGACCAATTAAGTATCTCAATTCAAGCCGCATCAATATTAGCCAAAGTGATAAGAGATAGAATAATGGTGGAGTATGATAAAGAATTCCCTCAATATGGCTTTGCTAAACATAAGGGATACGGAACAGCTCTACATATTGAATCAATTAAAAAATATGGTATTTGTAAAATACATCGCAAGTCTTTTGAACCAATTAAATCCATGTGTAGTTATACTGGACACTGCCATTAACTTGAGCTATTTAGGGACGGTTTATTTTCATTGTTTTCACGGTGATTTCTTTTGGGAATTAGAAATTGGAAATTAGAAATTAGGTCTTCACTTCTTTCCACAATTTCTAATTTCATATCCATTTTTTAACCGCAAGCTTTCACTCTAAAGTGAGCCGTTTCTAAAATCGCGATTTGTAACGGTGTTGAGTATAATAATTGAGGTTTTAACATCCTTATGTCCAAACAAAGGATTGAATTAGGCAAACAAGGAGAGGCATTAGCGTTAAAATATTTAAAAAAACATAGATATAAAATTTTAGAACAAAATTATAAAAGTCAATTTGGTGAAATTGATATTATTGCTAAAAACAAAGATGTATTAGCATTTATTGAAGTTAAAACGCGTAAATCTACAGAATTTGGTTTACCGCAAGATTCAGTAGATATGCGTAAACAAAGACAAATAGCTAAAGTAGCTTTAGATTATCTTGCTAAGATGAATATACAAGATACAGATTGCAGGTTTGATGTAGTAGCAATTACTTGCCTGCCAGACAAAAAACCTAAAATTGAACTGATAAAAGATGCATTTTACATAGAGGAATAAATGTTAGCAAAGGCATATAGTGCAGGATTATCAGGTATAGATGGTTATATCGTAACGGTAGAGGTAAATGCAACAGGTTCTCTGCCTTATTTTAATATTGTTGGATTACCTGATTCGGCAGTTAAAGAGAGCAAAGAGCGTGTTAAAATCGCTATTGTTAATTCTGAATGTCAATTCCCGTATAATAAAAGAATCATAATCAACTTGGCACCGGCAGAGATAAAAAAGGAAGGGGCATTTTTTGACCTGCCTATCGCTATTGCCATGATTGCTACTACGCAACAAATTCCTGCATCAGAACTTGCCAAATATCTCATTGTTGGAGAGTTATCTCTGGATGGCACTGTCAAACCTATTAAAGGAGCTCTTTCTATTGCCTCTTCAGCTAAGGAGGCAGGATTTAAAAACCTGATTATTCCACATGCAAATGCTTCAGAGGCAGCAGTAGTAGAGGAAATAAATGTCTATCCTGTCAAGACATTATATGAAACTGCAAAATTTATTGCTAATGAGTTGACTATTTTGCCACATTCGGTAGATATTGAGGCTTTATTTTCACAGGACTCTAAATATGACCTGGATTTCTGCGAGGTAAAGGGACAGGCGCATGTCAAAAGGGCAATAGAAGTAGCTTCCGCTGGAGGACATAATCTCTTGATGATAGGACCACCAGGCTCAGGAAAGACAATGTTAGCCAGACGAATACCGACTATTTTACCGGAGCTGACATTATCAGAGGCGATTGAAACTACCAAAATCCATTCAATTGTAGGACTAACCTCTCTTAAACAATCTTTATTAACTACCCGACCTTTTAGAGCACCACATCATACCATCTCAGATGCAGGTTTAGTAGGCGGAGGACAATTCCCTAAACCAGGGGAGGTAAGTTTATCTCATAATGGGGTCTTATTCTTAGATGAATTACCAGAATTCCCGCGTAATGTATTAGAATCCTTAAGACAACCATTAGAAGATGGTATTGTAACTATATCGCGTGCTTCGACCTCTCTTGCCTTTCCATCTTCATTTATGTTAATTGCAGCAATGAATCCTTGCCCATGTGGAAATCTAACAGACCCTACAAAAGAATGTACATGTACCCCTACCCAGATACAGAAGTATCTCTCTAAGATTTCAGGCCCTCTCTGGGATAGGATTGATATACATATTGAGGTCCCAAGCTTAAAGTATAAAGACCTTGAGGGAGAGGCTCAAGAGGAATCTTCTGCTACCATTCGTAATAGAATCAATAAAGCACGAAAGATTCAACGGCAAAGATTCTCATGTTACCAAGATATGTATGCAAATAGCCAGATGGGACCTCGTGAGATTAAAAAATATTGTACAGTAGAAGAAGAAGGGAAGGAATTGCTTCGTACAGCAATTGATAGATTAGGCTTTTCTGCCCGTACTTATGATAGAGTCTTAAAGGTAGCACAGACTATTGCTGATTTAGAAGAAACAGATAGAATTACAGTATCACATATTTCCGAGGCAATCCAATATCGAAGTCTGGATAGAAACTTGTGGATGTAGCACTCAATTATATTCACTTTCTTCATAGTAGTTAATAATACCATTAATGGTTGTCCTGGGAATACCTGTGGGGAAAGTAGCAATCTCTTTTCCCCCACGATATAATATCCAGAAACCATCTTTTATCCCAAGACAATAGCCTCTTTCAAAAAACTCCTCGCAAAGTTCTAATGGTTTATTCATTGTCTATTAATCTCCTTTTTGAAAACAATCACCTTCCTTTTATTATTATCGGCTATTTTGCCTCATTTATTTAATTTTTTTTCAGCAGGATTTAACAGATTAAGCGGATTATGATTTTTTCATAAATAAGTTCCTCTTTCCGCAGAAGTCAGTATGTTGAGTGATCAGTATGTTCAGTGATCAGTATGTTCACTGTTCACTGTTCACTGTCCACTGTCCACTGAGTATACTGAACATACTTTTTAACAGATATAAAATCTGTTAAATCAGTTTAATCCTGTTGAATATATTAAGAATAACACCTACTTCAAAATCGCTGTTAATATTAATTTGAGGTTATTTCTTTTCTTCCTTTACTACCCCCGCACTTCTTACAAATAATCTTACATTCCTCACACAGACAAATTCCCCATCTTGGAAATGTTTTAAGTGGAGTAAAACAATTCTTACAGAGTCCAGAAAGGCTCTTTGAGATAGGGAAGCAAAAATACTCATCTGACAATACTTCTTTTAACATAACAGACTTTGTAGCCATATTACATCTCCAAGTTTAAATAGGAATTCTTATTTTAACATATATTTGCCTAAAAGTAAAGAAAAAAATTCATTAATTTTTCCATTTTTTCCCCATATTCATCGTTTTTCCTGTGATTTCTTTTGGAAATTAGAAATTAGATCTTCACTTCTTTCCCCAATTTCTAATTTCATATCCATTTTTTAACCGCAAGCTTTCACGCTAAAGTGAACCGTCTCTAAAATCGCAATTTGTAACGGTGTTGAGTATATATGAGTAATTCTGATGGTGTAGGTGAAAAATAGGATTTATTAAAGTTGTTTATAGAAACAAATTTCTATTGAAAAGTTATCCCATAAATGATATAATATATAAGGGTCAAATGACACTATATATAATAGAGGAGGATTTTTGATGGAGCAAGATGTTACCTATCAATATGGGATACAAGATTGGGAACAGGAATTATTAGGAGATGTAGCTATTCCAGGCCAGCTCTTAGCAGTTAAAAAACCACCTGCTCATGGTAAACCTGGCTTGACAGTTACAGGAGAGGAATTAGCACCACAAATAGGAGAGGACATCTCAATCATTCCTGGAAAGAATACCTATTCCTCTGAAGATGGACTACGAATTTATTCAGCAGCATTTGGAAAGATTATATGGAAAGGACACCGTATAGATGTAGAAGAAGAACTTAATATTCAGGGAGATGTAGATGAAGATATTGATTTTGATGGACGGGTAAAAATTGGAGGAAGTGTAAGTGAAAAATTCAAGGTCAATGCCACTGGTGATATTATTATTGGAGGTTCGGTTACTAATGCAGAAATAAAGTCAGGTGGAAGTATAGAAATAGGACAAGAGATTACAAAAGCTACTATTATAGCAGGAGAGGATATTAAAATCCCTTCGGCTAAAGAATCAACATTAGAGGCAAAAGGGAATATCCTTTTAGAAGGAGGATTACTTAGCTGTAAAGTAAATGGATATCGGGTTATCTGTTCTGGAAGAAGAGGAATAATTATAGGCGGGACAATATCAGCCAAAAAAGAGATAGGGGCGATGGCAATTGGCAGTGAAAGGGCATCTGTGCAAACCGAACTACATGTGGCTCAGGGAGGAAGACTATCTGTACAAGGCATCCTCTATCCCAAGGTAAAAATGATATTAGGAAGAAGAAGCATGATTGCTAAACGGCCTTCTAAAAAAGTTACTTTTAAAGTAGAATTAAGTGGTGTAACTTCTGTAACATATGAACCTCCTGATGTAAAACCTGTAGAACTTCCTGTTTTAGGAAAGATTCAAGAGAAGAAGGATTTTCCACCATCGGTAATTTTGGCTACTTTCTCATCAGAAGAAGGGAAAAGAAGGGGAGCAGAATTATTAGGATTGCCACATAGCGAGGTAGGATACAAAGTAATACCAAAAGAGCTCTCTAAGGGGATGATTCTACGAGTATTTAAAGCCAATGTAATAGGGCCATGGAGTGAGCGATGGGATGAGCTATATGGCCCTCCTGTTGATGGGTCATTTTCTTTTGATAATCGCGCCGATGGGCTTTATCTTACTATCATCCATCATTGTGGTGAAGGGAAAAAAGTTACTCCAGAAGATATTATAAAACAATGTGAGGAGGATGAATTTAAAGAAATTGAACAGGAAAAAATAGAAGAGGCATGTACAAAACGAACAAAAGAGCCTGTGAAGATAGGCCCCAGACAATATATCAAAGGGAGTGTAGAGGTAACTGTTTCTAAAGATGAAAGTAAGGCATCAATTACTATTATCCCACCCAAATTAGGTGGAATGTTAATGAAACTGGATGATGTTATGATGGCTTTAAAGGAAAAAGGTGTTGTTACTACAATGGTTAAAAAAGAGCGAATTATTGAGGCATTGAATAAGGCAGAATTTAATGTAGCAATTGATGTTGGTGACCACATTTTACCAACACCAGGCAAAAAAGCCTATCTTAATTATCAACTTGGAATTAAAGATGGCAAGGTGATAATAGATAGTACCGCTATCCCAGGTCAATTATTGGCAGTGAAAGTGCCACCCGGATATGGAAAGCATGGAAGTACTGTGTTAGGAAATGAAATCCCCGCTATTCTTGGAGAAGACTTAGAATTTAGATTAGGGAGAAATACCTTTTTATCCCACGATAAATTAAAACTATTCGCCTCATCTTTTGGAAGAGTTGTCTGGATAAATAATCGGGCAGATGTTGAACAGGTATTTGATATTGAAGGTGATGTAGATGAAAATATTGAGTTTGAAGGAATTATGAATATAACTGGTTCATTAGGGAATAAATTTAAAATCAATGCAGGAGGCGATGTTAACATTGCAGGTGGAGTTAATGATGCAGAGATAATCTCAGGTGGAAATGTTGAAGTAAAAAAGGATATTATTATAGGAAAGATTACTGCTCTGGGTAATATTATTGCCAAATCAGCTAAAAATTCTACATTAGAGGCAAAGGGTAGTATTATTGTAGAAGATGAGCTTACTAATTGTACTATTAAGGCTGAACGAGTCATTTGTACAGGCCGACGAGGCTTTATTATAGGTGGTACTATCCAGGCACAAAAGGAAATAAATGCTAAGGCTATCGGAAGTGATCGGCTATCTGTTCAAACTACAATTAGTGTTGGACAAGGTGGAAAAATAAGTGTCTATGGCAATATCTTCCCTAAAGTAAATATGATGTTGGGAAGAAGAAGTATGCTTGCTAAACGAGTAATTAAACGACAAACTCTTAACGCAACTTTATCCGGCATAACTACGGCTGACTATGAAGAACCTAAATTTGACCTTACACAAAGACCTCTTATTATTCAACAAGAACAGACGACTACACAGGAAACAGAAAAACATAAATTACCACCGTCAGTAGTTGTTTATGCCTCTTCATTAGAAGAAGGTAAACAAAAGGGGGCTGAACTATTAGCCATGTCTGCCTCTGAGTTAGATAGTGAGATGATTCCAAGAGAACATTCTAAACTGCCTTTATTGCGAATATTCCCTAAAGGTGTCTTTGGACCTTGGAAAAAAGAATGGGAAGAAATGTACGGGCCTCCAAGAGATGGTTCTTTTGAGCTCGAAAATAAACCCGATGGTTTATATCTTCATATTACACCACACCGTGGAGCAGGAAAAAAGGTAGAACCAGAAAATGTACTACAAGAAATCCAAAAACAAGAATTTACAGGAGTTGATTCTTCTAAAGTAATAGAGGCTTGCAAAACCAAGGTAAAGGCAACAACCAAAGTCGGTGTAATGCAACTTACCAAAGATATGGGTGGTAAGATTAAAATTGAGATTTCTGACGATGGGTTTAAGGCATTTTTTACTATATTACCTCCAGAAAGAGGTGAATTGATGCTTAACCCAGAAACTGTATTAAATGCCTTAAAAGAAAGGGGTGTAGTGGCAGGAATAAAGGAAGATGCTATCATAAATGCCTTTAAAAATAAAGAGTTTGAAAAACAAATCCTTGTAGCTGAGGCAATTCTGCCAGAGGTAGGACAGAAGGCGGAATTTACATACAAAATCGGTTTTACTAAGTAACTTTAAATAATGTACTTATAACTTTTTTTATTTTTTTAAAATTTTTAGCTTGCTTTTTTTTTAGGTTATGATATAATAGATAGTGTTCTATTGTATATCCTACAAAAGTAGTTATTCACACCTGTGGATAACTCTGTGTGTAACTTTCAAAGAGTTTGTGTGGCTCATAAAAAATAAGTCTTTGCTTTTCAACTGCTTAACTTGGTTGTGGATAAGTTGTGAATAGTATTTAAACTTTACATTAGAGTCCTGCAAAATTGAGGTTTGGGAGATAGAGGAATTGATAAATTTGTGTGAGCATCTTCAAAAGAATCACAATTTATAACCCACTGAAGTATAATTTTATTGAGTCATCTCAAAGAGTTATTCACACCTGTGGATAATTCTGTGTGTAACTTTCAAAGAGTTTGTGTGGCTCATAAAAAATAAGTCTTTGCTTTTCAACTGCTTAACTTGGTTGTGGATAAGTTGTGAATAGTATTTAAACTTTACATGAAGGTTTTCGGATAAAAAGGTTCAAGGATCGAGGTTCAAGGATTAAAGTGAATGGAAAAGAGAAAGATAAGGAGTTATGAGATTTGAGAGGTATACCAAAAGGGGCAAGAGGTGAAGAGTAAGGAAAGCCCCTGTTTCCTTGCACCTTGATCCTTGATCCTTGTTCCTTGTTCCTTGTTCCTTCTACATAAAAAGGGAGGGGAATAATAATGGAATTTAATTCAAAAGAAGATGAAAGTGGAGTATTTTGGAATAAGATAGTTACTGCTCTTAAGAAGAATTTAAGTAAGGAGAGTATTGAGTTATGGATTAAACCTATTAGAGTAAATTCTTTCGTGGACAACTTATTAGAATTAGAAGTACCGAGTAAGTTTTTTAAGGATAAATTAGAAGATAATTATAAAGGTATGATAGAAACAACTGCAAGTGATATAGAAAACAAAAGAGTTGAAATAAAATTTGTTGTCTCCCCTCCTGTTAAAGAAAATGATTTAAATAAAATACAACCTACCTTTGAATACATTGAGGCTCAAACATCTTCTATATCAGAGCATGATGGCTTTCTAAATCCTAAGTATACCTTTGAAAGCTTTGTCGTTGGTGAAAATAACCGATTTGCACATGCTGCCTGCCAGGCAGTAGCTGAATCACTTTCGAAAGCTTATAATCCTCTCTTTATCTATGGTGGTGTTGGATTAGGAAAAACTCATTTACTACATGCAATTGGACATCAGATTAAAAACAATAAACCAAAGAAAAAAATAGTTTATGTCTCATCAGAGCACTTTATGAATGAGTTTATTGATTCTATTAGATATGGATATGATAAAAGCCTAAATTTTAAAAATAAATATAGATGTATTGATCTCTTATTAATAGATGATATTCAATTTTTCGAAGGTAAGGAAAGTACTCAAGATGAATTCTTTCATACATTTAATACCCTTTATGAATCTCGACGACAGATTGTACTTACCAGCGATAGACCTCCAAGAGAAATCCCTACTTTAGAAGATAGATTAATATCAAGATTTGAACAGGGACTAATTACCGATATTCAACCACCTGATTTAGAAACTCGAATGGCTATATTAAAGAAAAAATCAGCAGATGAGAAAATTGATATTCCAGATGATGTGATTTATTTTATTGCTACTAAGATAAAGGCTAATATTAGAAAATTAGAAGGAGCACTTATTAGAATTATTGCTTATGCCTCTTTCTATAATAAAATAATAGATACCTCATTAGCCAATAGTGTATTAGAAGATGTATTAGTAAGTAGTGAACCAAAGAAAATATCTATGGAGTTAATTCAAGAGAATATAGCAAAGCAATTTAAAATTCAACTTACAGACTTAAAAGGAAAAAGAAGAGATGTTAGTACAGCATTCCCACGACAAATTGCAATGTATCTATGTAGAGATTTAACTACTCACTCTTTACCTGAAATTGGCCGCGAATTTGGTGGTAGAGACCATACAACTGTTATACATGCTTATAATAAAATTAAAAATCAAATGGATAGTGACCCAAAAACAAAAGAAATTGTTGAAAGAATAATTACTAATATCCGAAATGAAAGATAAAAAGTTATCCACAGAGTTATTAAATAGTTATCCTTTTGATAATATTTAATTTAAACTAGATATTAACATATTAACACTGTTATTAATATTAATAATATATTAAATTTTATATAAAAAATAAAGAGGGTAAGAAAATGAAAATAAAAAGTAAAAAGGAAACATTGTTAGAAAATATTCAGTTAGTCCAAATAACATCTCCAAAAACAACTTTGCCAAATCTTTCTAATATTCTTATTGAAGCAAGTGAAAATAAATTAACTTTGATATCTACTGATTTAGAATTAAGTATAAAAAATCAATATAATCGAATATCGAGCGAAGCGTCATTAGAAATATTAGAAGAAGGAAGTATATGTTTACCATTAAGAAAATTAATTGATATTATAAGAGAATTAGAAGAAAAAGAAGATGTATTAATTGAAGTAGAAGAAAATAATCGAGCAGTTATTTCATCTAAAGATTCAATATTTCACTTATTTGGTCTTCCAAAGGAAGATTTTCCTGCATTTCCTGAATATGTAGAAGAAAAATCTTTTACTCTATCTTCTTCTCTAATTAAAGAAATGATAAGAAAGACTATCTTTGCAACTGCAGTAGATGAAATGCGTTATGTTTTAAATGGAGTATTTTTTGTAGTAAAAGGTAATGAATGTAGAATGGTAGCTACTGATGGACATCGATTAGCTTTTATTAAAAAAATGCTACCTAACGAAATAAGTGAGGAAAGTGAAGTAATTATTCCTACAAAGGCATTAACTGAAGTAAATAGAATAATACCAGAAGATAAAAATATAAATATATTCTTAGATAAAAATAAAATAGTTTTCCAAATAGATAATTTAGTAATTGTTTCAAGATTAATAGAAGGGAAATTCCCAGATTACGACCGTGTAATTCCTAAATATCAGGATAAAATTTTAAAAATCAATAATCAGAAATTATCTTCTACATGTCGAAGAATAGCATTAATGACATCAGAGAAGACTAATGTTTTAAAATTGGATATTTCTAAAAATAAGTTAAATTTGTCTTCTAATACTCCAAATTTAGGAGATGCAGAAGAAGAATTAGATGTTAATTTTCAAGGAGATGATATACAAATTTCATTTAACCCTAAATATATTATGGATATTTTGAAGAATATTGAGCAAGAAGAAATAAATATTTTCCTTAAAAGTTCATCAAGTTCAGGAATGATAAAACCGGTAGAGGAAAAAGATGGAGAGGAATATTTGTGTGTTATTATGCCTGTAAGAGCGTAGTTAGGCAATTAGCCCTACACTGATAGAAATATAATGGAAATTTATAGAAATTGATTGAAATTGGTGTAAGCGTTCAGGTGTAAGTAAGGGAAAATGGAAAAGTAGGGAAAAAGGGGAAAAATATTAAAGAATTTCATTTCAAATTTTAATTTTCAGTGATCAGTATGTTCAGTGAGCAGTGATCAGTATATTCACTGCTTACTGCTGACTGTTCACTGCTCACTGAGTATACTGAACATACTTTTCTCTCAAAATGTGGAGTGCGAAAGCTTGCTTTCGCTTTGGACAAGGATGACAAAAACAAAATGAGTGAAGTTCCATTGTTAGATTTAAAGGCACAGTATGCCACTATTGCAGAAGAGATTGATGAAGTAGTAAAAAAGGTTATACTTGGAGGGAATTTTATCTTAGGTGAGAATGTCCGGCTATTAGAAGAAGAGATTGCCGCATATTGTCAGACTAAATACGCAGTTGGAGTAGCCTCAGGAACTGATGCCCTGTTATTAAGTTTAATGGCTTGTAATGTCGGGATAGGGGATGAAGTAATTACCTCTCCTTTTACTTTTATTGCTACAGCAGAGGTCATAGTTTTTTTGGGCGCCAAACCTGTATTTGTTGACATTGACCACAAAACCTATAATATTGACCCGGATAAGATTAAAGATGCTATTATTTCCAAAACTAAGGCTATTATTCCTGTGCATCTCTATGGCCAACCAGCGGATATAGATAAAATATTAGATTGTGCCAAGGAATACAATTTAATAGTTATTGAAGATGCCGCCCAGGCAATTGGGTCTAAATACAAAGGTAAAATGGTTGGTGGAATGGGTTTGACTGGTGGTTTCTCTTTCTTCCCGGCTAAAAATTTAGGGGCATATGGCGATGGAGGAATGATTACAACTAATGATGAAGGGATGGCGAAGAAGATTAAACAGTTAAGGGCACATGGCTCTCAAGTTAAATACCAACATGAAATTATTGGTACTAACAGTCGGTTAGATGAATTACAGGCGGCTATCTTACGAGTAAAACTCAAAAGATTGAATCACTGGACCGCTAAAAGGCAAAAAATTGCCCAAATATATACACACGCATTTACTGGTAAAGACATTACCACACCCTTTGTTGAAGAGTTTAACTCCCATGTCTATAACCAATATACCATTCGAGTTAAAGATAGAGATAGGTTAATGGCACATCTGAAAAAGGCAGGCATTGGTGTGGCTATTCATTATCCTACACCTCTACATCTCCAACCTGCATTTTCTTTCTTAGGTTATAAACCAGGTGATTTCAAAGAAAGTGAGCAGGCATCTAAAGAAGTTCTCTCACTCCCTATCTATCCAGAATTATCAGATGAGCAGATAGAAAAGGTTATTTCATCAGTATTGAGTTTTGTGTAATTGCTTAATAGATTTTTGATTACGAGTTGGAAATTAGAAATTGGAAATTAGAAATTAGGTCTTCACTTCTTTCCCCAATTTCTAATTTCATATCCATTTTTTAACTGCAAGCTTTCACGCTAAAGTGAACCGTCTCTAAAATCGCAATTTGTAACGGTGTTGAGTATAGTTGATGAGATAGAATATTATTATCAGAAATTTAAAGTAAAAAATATTGTCTTCTACGATGATGCACTATTTGTTAATCCTGAAAAGCATATCTGTATAATTTTAGAAGAGGTAGTCAAAAGAGGACTCGAATGTTATTTCCATACCCCCAATCAGGGTTCCCGGTTCAAGGTTCAGGGTTGGGGGTGTGCTCCTGAGTTGATTTGCTTAGCTGTTTGTCAGGATTTGATATTTTTAAAGCATTTAATCTTTATCGCTTAGTAACCTTGAACCCTGAACCTGAAAAACCTTGAACCTGATAAACTGCAAAATTCTTAGCTACCTGAACGGTTACAGAAAATCTAAAAAATACCTTACAAGAGAAAAAAGACCCAAGTCCTTACCTATTGGATATGATAAAGGAAGAAATAGAACAAGGTAAAAAGATTGCACATCAGGCGGAGTTCATCTGGGGACAAGAAACTAAAGCCGGGCAATTACGGGTAGAACGAAGAAGCCAGATTTTAACCTCATTAGCAGAAATTGATTCCACTAAAAAAATACTGGAATTAGGCTGTGGAACGGGTGAATATACCTTAAGATTAGCTAATACAGCCTCAAAAATAATAGCTATTGATGTTTCTATTCCCTTAATTCAACAGGCAAAACAAAAGGTTAAATCATCTGATGTCTATTTTGTAGTATCCAATGCAGAAAATCTACCGTTTAAAGATAACACCTTTAATGCAGTCGTAGGGAATGCAGTTTTACATCATCTTAATCTAAACAAGACATTAGATGAAATCAAAAGGGTGTTAAAATCAGACGGCAAAATTGCCTTTACCGAACCTAATATGCTTAATCCTCAAAATTTGATAGTCAAGAATATAAAATTCATCAAAAGGCTGGTTGGTGAATCCCCTAATGAACGGGCATTTTTCAGCTGGCAAATATCAAAAACTTTGATTAATCAAGGAATTAGTGAGGTAGAGGTTAAGCCTTTTGACTTCTTACACCCTGTAACTCCTAACATGTTAATCCCATTAGTTAATAAATTAGGTGAATTTTTGGAAAAGATACCTATAATCAAAGAAATTGCAGGTTCATTGATGATAAAAGGACAATTACAACCTCCACTTACAAAAGTACAAAGGTATTGACAACAAAGAATTTATTTAAAGGCTTATCGTTACCCACATTTTGAGGAGATAGATTCTTGAGGCGAACAAATATTAATTGTTAATTGTGAATGGTTAATTGATAATTGTCAATGAACTGTATTTGGACTTGTGGGTAATGATAAGTAATGAAGGTTTTCGGATAAAAAGGTTCAAGGATCGAGGTTCAAGGATTAAGGTGAATGGAAAAGAGAAGGATGCTAATGGGGTTGGAAACAGCACTTGTGAAATCAATGGGCAAGAGGTGAAGAGTAGGGAAAGCCCCTGTTCCTTGTACCTTGATCCTTGTTCCTTCGGTGGGGGTGAAAAGAAAATTGTCTGTTTGGAAGGCTAATAAAATCAACGCTCAATTTTATCCGAAAGTGTTCGTAATTTATAAGGAGGGAACATATCATGCGGTCAGATTTAATGAAGAAGGGGTTTGAGAAAGCCCCACATCGGTCACTATTTAAGGCAATGGGATATACGGATGAGGAGATACAACGTCCAATAATAGGTATTGCTAATTCTGCTAATGAGGTTATTCCAGGACACATTCATTTAGGTGAGATTGTAGAGGCGGTAAAGGCAGGAGTGAGAATAGCTGGTGGGACACCAATGGGATTTGGTACTATTGGTGTTTGTGATGGTATTGCTATGGGACATAAAGGCATGAAGTACTCTTTAGCCTCTCGTGAGTTGATTGCCGATTCGATTGAGATTATGGCTACCGCTTATCCGTTTGATGGATTGGTTTTAGTCCCAAATTGTGATAAGATTATTCCAGGGATGCTAATGGCGATGTTGAGATTGAATATTCCAGCAATTTTGATTAGTGGAGGACCAATGTTAGCCGGCTATTTTCAAGGCAAAACGATTGATTTGATTACTGTGTTTGAAAATGTTGGTGCTTATGCCGCAGGTAAGATTATAGAAAAGGAGTTAAACCAGATAGAGGATGAGGCGTGTCCTGGCTGTGGTTCTTGTGCAGGAATGTTTACTGCTAATTCTATGAATTGTCTGAGTGAGGCGCTAGGGTTAAGTCTGCCAGGTAATGGAACTATTCCTGCGGTAGCCGCTAAGCGAAAGAGATTGGCAAAAAATGCAGGGATGAAGGTAATGGAATTGTTTGAAAAAGGCATCTTGCCCCGTGATATTGCAAATGAACAGATGTTTAGAAATGCTATGGCGGTAGAAATGGCATTGGGCAGCTCTACTAATACCGTTTTGCACCTTCCTGCTATTGCCAGAGAGGCAAATATAAATATTGATTTGAACCTGTTTAATGAAATAAGCAGCAAAACACCTAATTTATGTAAAATTTCACCCGCAGGTGCACATCACATCGAAGATTTAGATAGGGCAGGTGGAGTTCAAGCGGTTATTTGGGAATTAAATAAAAAAGGATTGATTAACACTGAATTGATGACTGTTACTGGAAAACCTGTAAAAGATAATATCAAAAATGTTAAGAATTTAGACGAAGATGTAATTCGCCCAATTGACAATCCTTATTCACAAGATGGTGGTATTGCAATCCTATTTGGCAACCTTGCTCCAGAGGGTGCAGTAGTTAAGCAATCAGCAGTAGATAAGGATATGCGTGTACATAGAGGGCCAGCAAGGATATTTGATTCTGAAGAAGATGGAATGAAGGCGATATTGGATGGGGTGATAAAAAAGGGTGAAGTAATCGTTATTCGATATGAAGGGCCTAAGGGTGGGCCTGGGATGCGTGAGATGCTTGGCCCTACATCTGCTATTGCTGGTACAGGCATGGATAAGTATGTAGCGTTACTTACTGATGGTAGATTCTCTGGTGGCAGTCGTGGAGCGGCTATTGGACATATATCGCCCGAAGCACAAGAAGGAGGACCTATTGCTATTATCAAGGATGGCGATATGATTAACATAGATATCCCAAATAAAAGACTAAATGTAGAGCTATCTCAAGAAGAAATAGACAAAAGGTTTAAATCCTGGAAAATGCCAGAATATAAGATAAAAGAAGGCTACCTACACCGCTACGCCAAACAAGTATCCTCTGCCAGTACAGGAGCAGTCTTTAAGTAATTCGGGACGGTTCATTTTATCGTTTTTCCTATGATTTCTTTCGGATATTTATTTGTAAGCATCCACAGAAAATTGAAATTGGAAATTAGAAATTGGGCTTTTACTTCTCTCCCTAATTTCTAATTTCGAATTTCCAATTTCAACTCTCCTTTCTATCCGCAAGCTTTCAAACAAAAGTGAACCGTCCCAGTAATTCAATTTTACTATCTTCGTACCTCAATCATACTCAATATATTTTTAGCATAGGCATTATCTGGCTCTATCTCTAAAAGTTTTGTAAATTCTAAGTAAGCCTCGTGAAATCGTCCCTGTTTAAAATAGATAGAACCAAGATTTTTACGCGTCTCTATATGATTAGGATTAATACGAATCATCTCCTTACATTCCTTAATTACTTCATTAATATTTTCTTCCTCATAATAAATTCGAGCTAAATTATTATGTGCCTCAAAATTATCTGGATTAATAGTTATAAGTTTTTTAAGAAGTGTTTTAGCTTCTTCTGGTTTGTTTTGGAGAGTGTATATCTTAGATAAATTATCTAAACATATACTACATTCAGGATTTACCTCTAACCCTTGCTTATAAACCTCTATCGCCTTATCATACTTTCCTTGATTTATATATATTGCTCCTAATTTACCGCGTACATCATTAAAAAGTGGGTCAAATTCTAATATCTTTTGATACTCTAAAATAGTTTTATCGAGTTGTCCATCATTGCTATAAGCCACTCCAAGTAGATTATGGGAAATAGTATCTTGTGGATAAAGTGTAGTTGCCTTCTTACCTGATTCAATTGCCTTTTTAATATTTTCTTTAACAGTTTGAGCAGTATCTAAATAAGCATGTAATATATATTCGTAATAATGTCTTTCATGAGGGGCTAAAAGTAATGCCTTTTGAAACTTTGGTATAGACTCTACTTTTGCACCCGCCCAATAGAGTTCCCTGCCTTGTTTAAATTCAAGGTCAGCTAAATAGGAATTAGTAGTAAGTCTACTTACTGCAATAATTGGTATAATTATCACTATACAGATAATGAGTTTAATCCATTTGGGTATTTCAGATAGTAAGAGATAAGGAGTAGAAGTTGGGGTATTAAGCCTTGCAACTATCCCCGCTAATATAAAAAAAACAGATGTACTTGGAATTATCCAGAAGCAGGCTTGATTTTGAACAAAATACCCTACCCCAGCCGCAAAAAGACCTATATTCACAATCCTCTGCTCTTTATTTGGAGAAAGAGAGCCTTTAAAACTAAGCCAAAAGAAGATAAATAGCAGCCACAAATATGAGCATAAACCTAAAAGCCCTTTAGCTAATGTTAAGTCTATAATATCATTATGAACTCTATCAGGTCTACCATACTGTCCTCCTTCAGTCAAGATAAGTTCTAATGAGCGATATTTTGGATAAATAAGTCCAAAAGTCTCTGGACCAATACCTAATAGTGGATAATCTTTAATAATCCTTAACGAATCTCGCCACATAATAGGTCTGGCACCTCCAGCAGCTCTCATTGCAGTAGTAAATTCTTTCTCGTCAGGAGTAGTGGGGATGCTATCTTTATTTTGGCCTACGGTAACAACACTATCTACCATTTGTAAGAATCTACCAATTGATGAA
Source organism: bacterium (assembly GCA_040754115.1). GTDB lineage: Bacteria > UBA9089 > CG2-30-40-21 > CG2-30-40-21 > SBAY01 > JBFMDD01. The sequence continues at coordinate 2,751 of JBFMDD010000347.1, read as the reverse complement.
GTTTCAGGGTTGAGATTGAAATATCCTCCTACTAATATAAGTATAACTAAGGTAACAATTACCTTTTTTGTTATAAAGATTTCCCTTGTTCTAAGACATAGACAGAAAAAGACTAACATTGAAATTACAAATCCAACAAATGCACCCCGTCCCCTACTTAAACATAATCCAGATAAAATAAGTGCTAATGAAATCCCATATAGCCATGGGCTAATTTTAATAAAAACATATTTAACCAAGCGTCTAATTCTATCAGTTATATTTTTAATCCGTGAAGGTATTTCCTTTTGACTCTTTATTTCCTTCAAACACAGGACTAGTGCGATAGGTAGTAAAGTTGTAGCATAAGCACCTAAATAGACAGGATTGCCAAAGGTAGAAAATACACGATTAGGCTCATAAGAACCCCAACCAACTAAATCCCTATTTAGATGCTGCATTAATCCATAAAAACCTATTAAGCCACCAGTAAACACACTTACATTTAATATCCTCCGAATAGAATCTTCATTTAAGAAATTTACTACCACATAGAATAAGAAAAGATAATTAATAAAAGTAATTAACCCTTCATATCTATAATAGCTACCTAATAAGCTTAGATAAGGATTTTTTGAGAAAACAGTAGCGGCAATACTAATTATAAGGAAGAAAATAATTGGTGTGTCAAATTTACTATGAAAGAATTTAATCTGTTTAGAAAAGAAAAACTTTGCTAACCAGGTTAAAAGAATAATCCCAGAAAAAAGCTGCATCAAGGCTAATTTGCCTATCATTACACCACTTAATCTAAGGTCAATAAACCAGGGGACTGAAATAATAAGTAACATTAAGCTAATTTCTACTATTAAATTATAATAATCAAAGGTTCTTTTTGACTTCTTCTTCATCCTAATCCTGTTAGCCACATGACGGCTGCATCCTCTTTAGTATCAGAATAATACTTTTTGCGTAATGCAATGGTTGTGAATCCGAAGTTGGCATAAAATTTCTGTGCTATAACATTAGATGCCCTTACTTCTAATGTTGCTCTTTTAGCGCCCAATTGTTTAGCTAAATTAAGTAAATATTGCATTATCTGTGTGCCTATTCCTTGGCATCGGAAATCTGGATGTACTGCCAGATTAACCAGATGTGCCTCATCTACTACAAGCCAAAATCCACCATAACCAATTATTCTATCTTCAAGCTTAGCGGTTATAAAGTAAGAGTCATTTCTCTCCCTTATTTCCGATAGGTACATTCTTTTAGTCCATGGGTCGAGGAAAGATAGATTTTCTATTTCTAAGACTTGATTAATGTCTTCTTCCTTCATTGGAAGAATAGTAATAGGAATCATACAGGTGCCTTCCTTAAATATAATGGAGTAAAGGAGTAAATATCTTCTTGTTTACCTCTCTTTAGATTTTTAAGTCCTAATAAAGCCAGATTACTTGCTCTAGGTAACCATAAAGAGGAATGGGCAAAATAAACCTCCTTATCTTTTAATGATTGCATAATCTGTTTAAGATATGATTTAAGTCCACTGCCTAAAAAAATAGTAGGTTTAGAAATTATCTCAATTAGCCTTTGAGGAGAGATGACTAAATAGTCTGTCAACCGTTCTAGTGGGGTCAGACCTTGAATGTAGAATGCATTGCATTCTACATTCAAGGTCTGACCCCTATACAAGGCTGTATAAACCTCTTTTTTCTTAGCATCTAATACAGGACAGATAATCTTTTCTGTATAAGGTAAGTTGCATGCAAGACTATCTAATGTAGAAACACCTATTACTGGGATTCTTAATCCTTGAGCTAATCCTTTAACAGTGCTTATTCCAATCCGTAAGCCTGTAAAAGAGCCTGGCCCAAAAGAAATTGCTATTCCATCTATATCCTGACAAGAAATATCTGCATCCTTTAAAAGTTTATCAATAGTTGGCATAAGCCATGCAGAATGCTCTAATTTACCCTGATAATTATATTCAAAGATTATCTCTTCATCATCAATTAATGCAATACTCCCTGCTGGGGTGGATGTATCTATTCCTAAAACCTTCATTATTTCTTAAGTTGTCCTTTTAAACTGTTAACAATTTGCTGGTAGTGTTCTCCAAAAGGTATAAAGTTAATCTCACGGGCATTTTGAGCAAGCCACCTAATTTCCACTCTTAAATATTCAATTGGTATCAATTCTTCAATCTTCTCAGCCCATTCTATTATTGTTACGCCATCTCCAAAGAAATACTCTTCATATCCCAAATCATACAGTTCAGTAATAGATTCTAATCGATATAAGTCAAAATGAAAAAGTGGTAATCGCGAATCATAATATTCTCTCAGCATTAGAAAAGTAGGGGAGGTAACATATTCACTTCTCACTCCAAGCCCCTTAGCCACTCCTTGCCCAAATAAAGTTTTACCTACTCCTAATCCACCAATTAAACATACAATATCACCTTTCCCCAAACATCTTCCTAACCTTTCTCCCCACCACTTTGTTTGAGCTGGGTATCTGGTAGTAATAATCAACATTCTATACTCCTAAAACTCATAAGTAAATTTACCCACAAATGGTTTTATATCAAAAATTAGCCATAATGTCAAGTGAAATTTAATAGGTGGCTTTAGTGTGAAATTTTGCGACCTGTATGGTTAAGTTCACTAATGAAAATGAAACTTTCATCTCACACTACAAGAAAAATAGAAACTGATAGAAATATAATGGAAATTTATAGAAATTGATTGAAATTGGTAGTAAAAAACAATG
>JBFMDD010000346.1:0-15776 GCA_040754115.1 bacterium | reverse complement strand
ACTCTCCAATTCCAGGAACTATATTATATGAATGGGAGATAAAACATGGAGAAAAAATTCATTATCCTTCAAGTATTGAAGAATGGGCAAATTATAAATTTGATAAAGTAGGTGAAATAGATGCTTTCAAACCATGGACGAGAGAAGCTCACTTAATGTCTTTAGAAGGTTATAGAGATAGAAGATATATTAAACTTATGACCTTTTATTTGTGGATATGCTGTTTGAATCCAAAGGTTAAATTCAAGATGAGACATAGTAAGCTCAAGATCATGTGGTTACTGCTTAACAAATTATCTTCTCTTAGGATTAACTGTGGTTTTTTTGGAGTTCCCATTGAAATGTGGATATATGATTTCCTCAGGATGAGTAAAATAATCATATTCAAGAAGGTTCTGAAAAAATGAAAAAGTGTATTAAACATACTTTAAAATTCCTTGCCTGTTGGATTTCGTGGGGATTATTAGTTATCTACACTATTTTACCTACTATTAATCTTCGACTTAAATTTCTATCTTTATTCAGTTGGCTGGCTTTGAATATCAAACCTATATTTGCTCTTCGATTACCACCAAAAATTGATACTGAGGATTTTGGAGACTCAGTTCCAGAAAATGTGGCAGATAAAGATGTTTGTGTCCTTTTTTCAGGTGGTTCTGATTCCACTTTAGTTGCAAGTATTATGGCGGAGCACTTTAGATATGTATATCTTCTTACCTATAAACATTGCGGTATTTCAACATTGGAAAATTCTGAGTATAATCTCAAAAATCTCTGTCGTAAATATGGTGATGATAAATTTATCCATAAAAAGATGGATATCGATGCCCTATTTAGAAAATTTTACTTTGAGTGTATCTTTAAGGATTTGAAAAAGTATGGTGTTATGTCAATTGTAGGATGTGGGACATGTAAATTTGTGATGCATATGCAAACTATTATTTTCTGTTTACAGAACAACATAAAATTTGTCTCTGATGCTTCAGCAAGATTCTATGGAATGATGGCACCGAATGAAACAAAACCTGTACTTAAATTAATCAAAGCTATGTATAAGGAATATGGAATTAACTTCATTATTAATCCAGCTTATAATACTGAGAGTTCTCAAAAAGAGTTAGCAAAAAAAGGGATAATTTCTGAAGAGGAAGTAATTCGTAAAGCTGATTATCAATCCTATAAATCAACTCAGCCTATTTGCCATTTTGGAATATTTTTCATCCTTACCCTCAAGATGTATTTCTTTTATCGCTGGGGAGTAGAACAATTAGTTGAAGCATCAATTCAGTATTATAAAGATAAAATTCCTATTTATTAAAGAGTACATATCAAGGTTATAAATTTAGTCAGGGACTATGACACGACTCTAAATTTATGGGAAGGGATAATTGAGGTAATAAAAAAATGAGTATAAAGAGAAAATTTTTACTTATTGGTTTAGATGGAGCAACATTTGATATTATCAATCCGTTAGTTGCAGAGGGTAAATTACCCAATATTGCTTCACTCATGAAAAATGGAGTAAGTGCACCTCTTAAGTCTACTATTCCCCCTAATACAGCAGTAGCATGGACATCTATGACTACTGGAGTAAATCCTGGCAAGCATGGTATTTTCTACTTCACCGAAAGCCCACATAAAAACTATTGCCAAGAACATCTGCTAAATGCCAGTGATATAGGGTTTAAAAAGCTTTGGGAAATACTGAGTGGAGTTGGGGAAAAATCGATAGTCATTGGTGTTCCTTTTACATATCCCCCTACAGAGATAAACGGTATAATAATTACTGGGGAGAAAGGAAAAGAAAGAGTTATCACTCACCCACCAGAATTTGCTCAAGAGCTAACAAAAAGATTTAAGAGACCTAATGAATGGACGAAACTAAAAACACTGTTTGGTTCAATACCAACGGCAGAATTTCTGGAGAGATATCTTAATGCTCAGATAAAACAGATAGAATTTCTTCAGGAAGTGATGAAGTATCTCATAAAGGAGTACGAATGGACATTCTTTATGGGGGCATTCCTTTCTCCTGACCAGGTACAACATTTCTTCTGGAAGTATATGGATAAGAGTCATATTCTTCACAACCCCAAATCTCCATCTAAATATAAAGATGCCATATATAAGATATACCAACTGGTAGACTCTGCAATTGGACAGATTTTATCTCTTGTGGATGATGAGACCACAGTAATAATTGCTTCTGACCACGGAGGGGGACCTATCCATAAGTATCTTCAATTAAATATGTGGCTTGAACAACAGGGATATTTAACTCGAAAAAGAGAAGTTTCTCATAGATTTAAAACATTTTATCCCACTTTATATAAGTGCCTTACAAAGGTTAAACTTACTTCTGTAGGTAATATATTACCTCCTAAATTAAGAAATCTTAAAATTCCTATGGTGAAGAAAGTAGAATCAACTTCAGCAGAGTTAATCAACTGGGTCAATACTAAAGCATACGCTACTCATTGGGGCATAAGCGTAAATCTCCAAGATAGAGAGCGAGAAGGAACTGTTCCCTCAAATGAGTACGAAGGATTGATTAAGGAAATTACAGATAAACTTTATGAAATGCAAGCTCCACAGACAAATAAAAAGATTATCCAGAAAGTTATCAGGAAAGAGGAGTTATATAATGGTCCTTATGTAAAAAATTCAACAGATATCTTAGTGATTCCTGATCCTCTATACGGAATTAGAGGAAACTTCATTAAGGATAAACAATTCCTTCAGCAAATCGACAATACAGAGGCTATAAGTAGTAACCATCGTCAGGATGGAATCTTTATAATGAAGGGACATGGGATTAAAAAAGGACTAAAACTTAATGGTACACCAGAAATTGTTGACATTACCCCTACTATTCTCTATTTGATGAGCCAACCTGTTTTAGCCCAAATGGACGGAAAGGTAATCAAAGAAGCAATAGAACCTGCATTTCTCCAAGAAAATCCTATTAGAATAAGTGAAGAAGATGGATTTGTCCAACAAATAGAAGGTTTTAAACTTCCGCCAGAAGAAGAAGCAGCAGCAAAAGAACAATTGAAGGCATTAGGATATATAGAGTAAAAGGGGAAAATGGAAACACTTTGGTCTATAAGAAGATACAAAAAAGAAGATAAAGAACAGTGTTTTGAGTTGTACAAAAATGTGTGGGGAGAACAATTGGCAGAATTGAGTAAAAGAAAATGGAATTGGAAATTTGAAGATAATCCCAATAATCCTGAAAAAGATCCCTTTATCTTGGTCTTAGAATATAAAGGTAAAATGGTAGGACTTATCGCTGGACTATTCACAAGAGTCCTGATTAAAGGAAAGATTTACCATGCACCTTGGTTAATAGACCTGATGACTCATCCTAAATACCGGGGGAGAGGCTATCTCTTAGTTAAAAAAGCCTATGAAGAAAACCCTTTTACTCTTAACTTCTCAACTGAACTAAGTTATCGAATTGGCTCGAAGATGGCTGGGTTTGATATCCATTTGTTTTTTAACATATTAATGAAAAGACCTCTTAATCTAAAGAATGTTATAGCTAAGTTTATAAAAAATAAATTAATAATCAAATTGAGTACTATTCCTTTAAATATGCTTTTCGAACTCATCTTTAGTCCTAAAAAATCTCCAGACATAACTATTACCCAAATTTCATCATTCGATACTCGAATAGATAAATTCTGGATGCAAATGTCAAAAAACTTTAATGCCATCGTTATACGAGATAAAAAGTATTTAAATTGGCGATTTGTTAAATGTCCAGATGTAAAATATACCATCTTCTTAGCAGAAAAAGAAGATGATATAGCAGGATATATTGTCTTACGCGTTTGTCAAAATACAGGGTATATAGTGGACTTCTTAGCTAAAAAAGAGGGATTTGAAAGTCTAATCTGGCAAGCAATAAGATATTTTAGACAACAAAAGACAAATTCTATCTGTTGTTTAGAACCTAAAGATACATTCTACTTAAAAACTTTTAAAAAATGTGGTTTTTTTACTCGAAAAGGCTATCCTACTTATAGATTTGGTAGTCGATCTGTTCTGCCAGATGTTCCTATGGAGTTTTTAAGAGAGCCTAAGAATTGGTTTCTTACATTAGGAGACTCAGATATTGAAATGGTTATGTGAAGGAGTTATATGATAAGGAGGTAGAGATAAAAAGGAGAAAGGGGGACGGTTCACTTTTGTTTGAAAGCTTGCGGATAGAAAAGAGAGTTGAAATTGGAAATTCGAAATTAGAAATTAGGGAGAGAAGTAAAAGTCCAATTTCTAATTTCCAATTTCAATTTTCTGTGGACGCTTACAAATAAATATCCGAAAGAAATCATAGGAAAAACGATAAAATGAACCGTCTCGAGAAAGGTGATTTATTTTTATGGACAAGAAGGTATAGGGTATGATATAATCGAAGATAGTTTAAATGCATATTATACCTAAACAAAACAGGTTTGCAAAAATTTACCTCATCAGGTTGATAGGTTCACAGTTCAAGGTTCCAGGTTTTTCAACCCTTTAACCGTTGAACCTCTGAACCTTGAATCCTTAATAAAAGCGATTTGTTGGAGCTAAAAGATGGAAAATGAATTCTTATCACTACACGAAGTAGCAAATATTCTTGGTGTTAAGCCTTTAACTATTCATCGAATGATTCATCGGGGTGAAATTAGAGCAACAAAGATGGGTAGGGATTGGCGATTTGAAAAAAATGAGCCAGAACGATATCTCAAAGAACAAGAAAGTAATAGCCTTTTATTTCTTGGGATGAAACATAAGTCGACCAAAAGTCTTGATAAGGCAATTGATTGTTTTAAAGAATCAACTCGGATTTATCCGCAAAACAAAAAAGCACACCTTGAACTTGCCAAGATATATTTTGAGAACAGAAAGAAGGATGAGATGTTTTATAAGTGGGCTAATGCAAGACTCGAAAAGGTATTAGAACTTGATACTGAAAACATAGAGGCATTTTCTCTTCTACAAAAGATAGGACGACCTACATTATCTCAAGCACCTACATTAGAAAGTATCTTTAAAGAAAAGATTAATCAGTTGTCAAGTTTTGCTAAAGATATTGATAAAGAATCTCATGGTTTTTCTGAACATACTCATAATACTGCCAGGGCATTAAGTGAAATGGTCAATACAATGGATGCCTACTCAAAAGGCCATTCAGATAAAAAAGCTATCTATGCGGCTGCTATTGGACATAGATTAGGACTTCCACAGCCACAATTAGAGTTTATCCAAATAGCCGCATTTTTATATGATATTGGTAAGATAAAAATCGATAAGGAGATTTTATTAAAGCCAGGAAGACTTACTCAAGAAGAGTTAGAAGTAGTTAAAACACATCCTAAGTTAGGAGCTGAAATTCTTAAGGAAGCTGGGCTTCCAGAGGAAATTTTCTTATCGGCACTCTTTCACCATGAATCAGTAGATGGCAAAGGCTATCCTCATGGGCTTTCAGGAGATGAAATCCCTTTATCCGCACGAATTATCAAGGCAATTGATATCTTCAGTGCACTTATATCTGAAAGACCTTACCGTAAACCATTATCTTTTGATGAATCTATGAATGAGTTGAGAAAAGCATCTGGTTCTGTACTTGATACTAATGTAGTTAATGTATTTTTAGATGTTTTATCAGAAGATAGAGATTGGATATTCAAAAGTAGCCATCCAAACAAAAACATAAGATTCCCAATTCGTAAAATATTAATTGTTGATCACGATATGTGGAATGCTAATGCAATAAAAGGTAGCTTAGAATTAAATGGGTTTGGAGCTATTACTGCTCGTACTGGAGAGGATGCACTGCAAAAAATCTACGAAATTTCTCCCAATTTAATCATCATTGAAAGTTTATTGCCAGATATAAACGGATATGCTTTGTGTAAAAGATTAAGTGCTGACCGACGCTCTTCACACATCCCTATTATTATACTTAGTAATCAGTCAGATGTAGCAGAAGAAATTACTCTATTAGAAAGTGGTGCTGATTATTACATGGCTAAACCATTTGATCTGAAAGAACTATTAACTCAAATTAAGGCTTTACTAAGACGAGTAGAACAGGAACGTTCTGTCAGCCCTCTAACAGGATTACCAGGTACATTATCGATTGAAGAAGAGATTATAAAACGAGTGATGAATTTTGATAAAAAGTTTGAAGTAATGGATTTAGACCTTGATAATTTTAAAGTTTTTAATGATGTATATGGTTTTTTGCAAGGCGATGAAGTAATCAAATTAGTTGCTAAAATCTTAATAGATACCTTTGAAAAATTTGGTTCTAATTCTGACTTTATTGGTCATATTGGTGGAGATGATTTTGTTGCTGTTACTACTCCTGAACACACAGATAATATTTGCCAGGAGATAATCTCACAATTTGACGCAAGGATTAAAGATTTATATCACAAAGAGGATCTTGAAAGAGGATATATAATAAGTAAAAATCGTAATCATAAAGACCAGAAATTCCCTATTCTGACAATATCCATTGGTTGTGTAAGCAATCTAAAAAGAAAAATTACCTCTCATTGGGAAATAGGTAAGATAGTAAGTGAAGTAAAAGAGTATGCCAAATCAAGACAGGGTAGTAACTACCACCGTAATATGCGGGTATTTGAAGGAGTAAAAATCTAATTCTGAGTTTATACCAGTATGAAATATACCATGAATTGCACGAATTAAACGAATAAACACGAATATTTAATAAATATATTTTATTATGAGTGCTACCCCATTATTCCACCATTCCATTACCCATTTTGGAGGGAAGAAAAAACAGTGCCTAAAGAGGCCTATGTTTTCAAGGGTTTGTAGAAATTCCGAGAAGTTTAATTAGTGTCCATTCGTATAATTCGTTTAATTCGTGGTAAAGTTTTTCTTGACAATTAATAAAAAATATGATATAGTAAATGTTGACAATAATTAAGGATAGGGGTAACCAGAAGAAGATATCTTGAGAATACAAAGAAAAGAGCAAAATTTAGAAGTGCCCCCTATCTTAATACCCTTTTTAAGTGGGTACTAATTAAAGGAGGTGGGAATAAGACATGAAAAGTCTATTGAGAAAATGGTTTGTAAAGGATGAAAGAGGTCAAGGAATGGTAGAATATGGGTTAATTATAGGCTTGATTGCGGTTATTGTGGTAGCTATTTTTATTGCCTTAGGACCTCAGATTAAAAAGTTATTTGAAGGTGCTGTCTCAAGTGAGCATATAGAAAAAATGGAAAGTGCAATGGAATAAGAATGAGAATACTCTTTGACAAGAAAGAAAACTCAAAATATATAGATAAATAGGACCCTGCTATAAAAAAGTAGGGTCTTATTTTGTAAGTGGTCAGGTGTAATTTGTGAGTGCAAGAGCGTGGTCTCGCTTTAGCAGACCAGAGCAGTGCGGATGCTGTAAATCCAGATTTTACACACCTGAATGCTTACGAATTCTCAACCAATGGAGGTAACACAAAATGGCAAGAGAGAAAATAGCTATTGTTACTGATAGTACCTGTGATTTACCACAAGAATTAATACAAAAGTATAATATCTTTGTCGTGCCACTTTATGTTAGATTTGGTGAGGAGGTTTATAAAGAAGGAGTTGATATAACATTAGATGAGTTTTACTCAAAGTTAAAAAGTTCAAATATCCATCCTTCTACCTCACAACCATCCCCTCAAGATTTTATGCAAGTATATCAAAAATTAAACAAAGATTATAATTCAATCATTTCTATTCATATCTCATCAAGATTAAGTGGTACTGTACAATCTGCAAAGATGGCAAAATATGAACTAAAACTTGATAAGATTGAGGTAATAGATTCACTTCAAGTCTCCCTTCCTCTGGGAACGGTGGTATTAGAAGCAGGTAAACTATGTGAGCAAGAAAAATCTAAGGAGGAGATTATTAAATCTATCTCGGATTTGATACATAAGGTAAAGATTATCTTTACAGTAGATACATTAGAATTTTTAGAAAAGGGTGGTAGGATTGGTAAAGCCCAGGCTTTTTTAGGTTCTATTCTGGATATTAAACCAATATTGGGTATCCAGGAAGGAGAGGTTGTCCCTTTAGCAAAGGTACGCGGAAGAAAAAAGATGCTGGCAAAGTTGATAGAGATTATAAAAGAAGATATTCCATCTAAAAAAATAAATATCGGTATTGTCCATGCTAATTCAGAAGAGACAGGGTTAAAATTAAGGGAGTTGATGTATGAACATTTTCAGATTGAAGAATGTATCTTTAGTCAAATTGGTGCGGTAATTGGTACTCATACAGGTCCTGGAACATTAGGAGTGGGATATTATACTATTTGAAGTAGAATAGTAGGCAGAAAAAGGTAGTAAAAATGAAAATTAATTTTATGGATATGTAAACAAATAACCATTTATTGTGGTCTTAAAACTTTTATACTCCCCATGGTCATCAAAGGAGATATCAAAAATATGAATATTATAAGAAATATAAGGGTTAGTAGTAGGTAGAAATGCATTACCACCTATCCTACGCCCGAAACCATCATAGATAATATTATATACATAGCCGCCCTCCCAGTTCCACAATCGATAAAAAATAAGCTGACTGTGGCTATTATATTTCATGTCATAGCCACCATAATACTCTCCAAACTCAAATACACCCTCAGGAAAGGTAAAACTCATTCCATCACTCCATGCTTTTAAAGTAACTTGCGGAACTTTTGTCTTAATTTTCTCAATAATTTCGTCAATTTCTTCCTCAATTATTGGAATTACTCCAAAATGTATTTTAGCATGACTTTTAGATGCAATGGATAATATTATAGAAATGATTAACAGACTTAACAAAATTCTTCTCATTAATAACCTCTCCTTTTTTCATTAAGAGCTAAAAATAGTAATTAAGCCCTAATTATATAACCAAGCAGATTCTTTAGATGAAATATTAGTTTTTTCTTCTTTAAGACTTAGATAAATTGGGCCTATATCTAAATTAAATGTAAGGTGTGAGGTAATGAAATATTCTCCACCAACAAAGAGATACTTTAAAGAACCATCACCAGATATGTTTTTAGTATCAAAAGATATTTGACTATATTCCCCACCAGTATAGATAACAGCTTTATCTTGTGGATTAAAATTATAATAAAATCTACCTCCACGAACTTTTATTCCTGAGCCAAAAGCTCCTCTTCCTTCAATAGAACATTTAGGGCTAAGACCAAGTTTTATTGAAATATATGGATTGCCAAATCCAAATCCTACTCTTTTAGTTAAGTCATCAGCATAAACTGTAGATGCAATGTTAAGAGTTACAAAAAAACTTATAAAAATTAATAGCTTTTTGCTTTTCATTATGTTTTTAATTATATCAAAAAAAAACAATGTCAAGTCTTTTTTTATTTTTTTAGTTTAGTTATTCATCTTCTATATTGCAAAGATTTTTTTGTTGCAAATTTTTAAACAATGGTATATAATCTTATTAAAGAATTTAAAAAGGTGGTGAAGAAGAAAATGGAGGCAGCATTAAAAGTTGAATTGGAAATTCCACAGGATATTCTGTCAGAGGCAAGAATATTTAGGCAGTCAGCAAACTCAGAACTTACTAAATTAGTGGCTATTGAGCTATTTAGAGAAAATAGAATTACTCTGGGTAAGGCTTGTAAGTTAACTGGTATGTCAAAGTGGGAATTCATAAGATTCTTGCGAGAGAAGAAAATACCTCTACATTATGATGCCAAAGAATTTGAAGAAGATTTGGAAACTATCAAGGAGCTCAATCTATGATTGTTGTCTCAAATACCACCCCACTGATTTCTCTCTCATTATTGAATCAATTATCTCTACTTGAGATAATTTTTAAAGAAATTCATATACCAGTAGAAGTGTATGAAGAATTAGTTATAAAAGGACAAAGAGAACATGGAGCTAAAGAGATAAGTAAAAGTAAGTGGATAATTATTCATCGGGTTTTTAGAGAAGATAAAAGTGAGGCTCTTTTAAAACTTGACTCTGCAGATGCACAGACAATTATTCTTGCAGAAGATTTGAAAGCTAATTTGGTCCTACTTGATGATAAAGATGCTCGCCATGCTGCGAAAGCTAAAGGAATAAAAACTCTTGGTACAGTTGGTATTTTAATGGTAGCTTTTAAACATAGATTGATTCCAAGTTTGAATACTGTTGAAGAATATATCAAATACCTGAATGATAAAGGACAATGGGTGGATGAGAGTGTATTTGAAAAGGCATTAGAATTGGAAAAAATAGGGTATTATAAAAAGTTTCTAAAATGCAATTTTAACTCTTAAATGTGGATTTTTTCAATCCCAAATTCACATTTGACAAAAGGTGATTTGATGCGAATTATAATCTTAGGTGCTGGAGAGCAAGGTAGAGTGGTATTGAATATTCTCCAGTATGATAGAGATGTTCAAATAATAGGGTTTATTGATGTCTGTGATAATCCACAAATCTGGGATACACAAGTCAAAGGAATTAATGTCTTAGGTGGATTAACTCTCTTGCCAGAACTATATAAAGAGAAAGCAGAAGCTTGTATTGTTGCATTTGGAGATAATAAAAAAAGAGTAGAATTAGCTCATCAGGCTAAAAAAATAGGTTTTGCAATTATCAATGCTATCCATCCGTCCGCAGTCATATCAAAATGTGCTATATTAGGTGAAGGAATAGTCATCTGCCCCAATGTGTCCATTAACCCGGATGTCCGTATTGGTGATAATGTTATTATTAATACAGGTGCAATTGTAGAGCATGATTGTGTAATAGAAGAAGGTGCACATATTGCCCCAGGAGCACATTTAGCAGGGGGGGTCAAGGTAAAAACCAATGCCTTTGTAGGCATTGGTGCTACTGTTATTGATGACTTAACTATTGGTGAAAATTCTATAATTGGAGCAGGTACAGTAATAATTAAGGATGTACCTGATAATGTAACAGTAGTTGGGGTTCCGGGAAGGATAATTAAGAGGTAATTGAGTACACAATTGTAGATTCTCGGATAAAAATAAGGTTCAAGGTTCAAGGATCGAGGAGCAAGGTAGAGTAATCTTGTACCTTGATCCTTGTTCCTTCGGTGGGGGTGAAAAGAAGATTGTCTGTTTGGAAGGGCTAATAAAATCAACGCTCAATTTTATCCGAGGGCGTTAACAATTACCTTAAGGAGGAAGAATGAATAGCAAATTAGCTATATTAGGAGGTAAACCTATTTTTGATAAATTACTTTCAATTACTCGACCTAGCTTACCTGAAATAGAAGAGATAAAGTCTGAACTACAAGATACATTTAATTCAGGTATCATTACTAATGGTAAATATGTAGTAGAATTTGAACAAAGATGTGCAGAATATTTAGGCGTAGAAAATGTAATTGCAGTATCAAATGCTACTACAGGATTAATGTTAGTTGAAAAGGCATTAGGATTAAATGGTGAAGTACTTGTACCAACCTTTACATTTACTGCTACCTGTCTTTCGTTGAAGTGGAATAATCTTGAATCTGTATATGTTGATTGTAACCCCAAGTCATTTACCATTGACCCTGTAGCAGTAGAAAAGGCAATTGCAGGAAATACCTGTGCGATATTAGCTGTGTGCATATTTGGTAATCCACCAGATATAGAACCGTTGGATAAATTAGCTAAAGATTACAGATTAAACTTAATATTTGACTCTGCACATGGATTTGGAACTAAATATAAAAATAGATTAATTGGTAATTTTGGAGATGCAGAAATATTTAGCTTCACTCCTACTAAGATACTTACTACCGGTGAAGGAGGATTAATAACTACGAATGATAAAAAATTAGCACAGAAGATACAATTAATGAGAAACTATGGAATTGAATCTGATTATGATTGTGAATATATAGGCTTAAGTGCACGAATGCTTGAATTTTCTGCTATATTAGGACTAAAAAATCTAAATAAGGTAGAAGAGGTGATAAATTTTAGAAATAAATTAGCTCAAGACTATAGAACAAAATTATCTTCTTTACCAGGAATTGAATTTCAGGAAATAAATAATGATTGTAGAAGTACATTTAAAGATTTTGCTATTTTAATAGATGAGGAGAAATTTGGGCTAAATCGTGATGAGTTAGCTTTAGCGTTAGAAAAAGAAAATATTCAAACACGGAAATATTTCTACCCACCTGTACATCTACAAAAGGTCTACCGCCATTTCTATCCTAAATATAAGGAAGAGTTTGTCAATACTCTAAAAATATCAAATAATATCATTTGCTTGCCTATTTATGGGGATATGAAAGAGGATGATTTAGAAAAGGTCTGCAAAGCTATTTACCAGATTCAACTACATAGTGATGAGATTAAGAAAAAAATAGGGTCTTGTCATGTTTGATTTAAGAGTTGGAGGAGAATAGCTATTGTCAGAACAGCACCAAAAACACTTGACATAATATTTAAGATAGTGTAATATATTAAGAACAAGAAAGGTAATCAACTCTATACTCTATACTCCAAAAACACCACCAAATCTTAACGAGGTAGTGGAATTATGCTTAGAGGGAATGTAGCCATATTGTTAGTGCATTTTATTTTAATCACTATTCTTTTATGCAGTGGTTGTGTAGCTTTGCCGCATAAACCTCCTCCTAAAACCACAGAGGAAGTGGCAAGGGCATTAGAGCAAGAAAATTTTGATATTGCCATGGCATACTATAAAGCAGGGATGTTAGAAGAGGCATTACACTTCTTTAAAGAGACGCTTAAATTAAATCCACAACATACACAAGCAAAGCAATTCCGGGATAAGATATTGGTGGAATTAAAAAAAGAAGAGCCCGTACCTACAAAACCAGAGATAATAGAAGAAAAGAAATTACCAGAATTGCCTTCTTTAAAGGAAGTAGGCTCACCCACCATTAAAGAAATACCACCTTTAAAAGAAAAAGAACCTGTTGTGGAAGTTGAGGAATTACCAAAACCCAAAGAGGTAAAGAAAGAAGTAGAGAAAAAACCTCCTTCTTTACCAGAGGCGCCTTTTTTTGAATTTGCTAAGGACTTACGAACACAGAAATTATATTCAGATGCAATTACAGAGCTTTCAAACATACTTCGAGATTATCCAGACACTAAATTAAAAGATAAAATAGATTTTGAATTAGCCAATACTTATTTTGATACAGGACAGTATGATAAGGCATTAAAGGGGTTTGAGGAAATTATGGCTAAAAAGAATGATTTTGTGCATGATGTCCATTTAATGATAGCAAAATGTTATGAAAAGCGGGGTGACTTAGAAAAGGCAAGGTTAGAGTATTTAAGACTGATTAAACTATTGAGTATTCCACCACCTCCTAAAATAGAAGAGGCAGGCACAGAGTCGATAGGACTTAAACAGCTAATTAAACAAATTACCCCGCTACCACAAAAAAAAGAGGAATTGGAGGCACAAGCTCATCTTGGTGCTGGAAATGTATGTCGGACAAAGAAAGAATATCGTCAGGCAATAGTAGAATATGACCAGGTAATAAAAAAATGCCCTAAGTCTTCTGTCTCACCAGAAGCAGCTTTTTATATTGCTGATATTTATGATAGAGTGCCTGAACTTAGAGATTATGAACGAGCAGTTGACTCATATACAAAAGTAATAACAGACTATCCTGATAGTAAATGGGTAGATAGGGCAAAAGAACGCAAAAAATATCTCCTGGATAATTATCTGTGAACAAATCCACAATTGCGTAATCGTGCAGGGTGTAATGTAATGAAGGAGAAACGCTCATGCCCCGCTGGGGCACAAAGGACGATGAAAATAGTAGGTAGGAGAGAGAAGGTGGGAGATGGGGAGATAGGCGTGAGGAGTGATGTCTTCTTTACTTTCTACTCTCTACTTTCTACTCTCTACTTCCTTATTTTCATGGGAAAAGGGAAAATAATGTGGGGAATCAAAAAATGGAAAAGGAAAAAATAGAATTACTAATCAATAAAATTATAGGTTGTTGTATAGAGGTGCATAAAGAATTAGGGCCAGGGTTTCCTAAGACTATTTATCATAGGGCTTTAGAGATCAAATTTGCATTAGAAGGGATGAACTTTGAATCCCAAAAAGAGATACCTCTATATTACCAGAAGAAACTGGTTGGTAGCCATAAGTTACACTTCTTGATAGAAAACGAGATAGTCTTAGAAGTTAAGATGGTTGAGGAAATTCACAAGAGATATTATGCCCAACTTAGATCATATTTAAAGGCAATCGGTAAAGAGATAGGTCTATTAGTTAACTTTGCTGACTTTAAGCTGGATATACGAAGAGTGGAAAGAGAAAGATGATAGGCGTTTATATATAACTAAGGAAAAATATTAAAATAGGAGATTTCCACTTCCTTAATCCGCCGGCCAGCGGGGGGATTTCAGCTTCCATCAGCGGCGGGAACTCAAATTGGCAGTCTATAACCTAACCGCACAGGTCGAAAATTTTTAATAAACAAGGAGAGGTAGATAATGTTGGATATCAAACCCTAAAAAATGTCATCTTAAAGCGGATAGAGGATGAGCTTATTGATAAAGAGGCATTAGATGAAATTATCCAATTAAGTGGTGGATTGATGGTGGAGCTGATACGCCTTATACACGGCGCAGCTAATTATGCCTTAAGTGAGAAAAAGACAAATATCAATATTGAAAGCGTAGGTAGGATGGCTAATGAAATACGCAATGACTATAGAGCATTATTACGACCAGAACATTATAAGATTCTTAACCAGATTAAAAAAGATAAGGAGAAGAGAATTGTAAGTGAAGAGATAGTCCAGGGATTGCTCCATAACCTAAGTTTATTAGAATACCGCAATGATGAAACATGGGGAGATATACACCCTATTGTAAAGCCACTTTTGGAGTAAAGATGAGAATAAAAACTATTGAAGAAGAAATTAATCGTTTAGCTACACTACTAAATAACACTCAAACTGGGTGCCTTATATTTTGTCTTTATAACACAGTAGCTAATCGAGAAGATATTATAAATAGATTAAAAGGTAAACTTAAAATACCAATCCATGAATTCTACATTAGCCCAAAACAAAAAAACCCACTTGAATTACTCCAACATCTTGATTCTGCTAACCATTTGGTAATATGCCTCTATGATATAGAAAAAGCTTTCCCTGAATCTCTGGGATATATAAACTATCAACGAGAGAACTTCTTTAAGCAAAATTGGGGACTTGTATTCTGGATAACTGAGTACGGTCGTAATGAAATTGCTAATAAGGCGCCTGATTTTTGGTCAAGACGAAGTGGAGTATTTGACTTAAGAATTAAAGACTATAAGCAAATTTTAGAGGCACAAGAAAGCCTTATTGCAGAACCAATGTTATATCAGAGTAAAGATGAGTTAGGGAAAAAACTCAACCTTTATAAATGGCTATTAGAGGAATACAAAACTGATAAGGAGCCTGATAAAAAGAAAATTGCTGATATTACCTTTAAAATAGGGCAAATTTATTACCTATTTGGTGATTATACTCAAAGCTATCAATGGCTAAAGGAGACACTTTCTGTATATGAAGAGATAGGGTATCTTCAAGGTTTAGCCACGACTTACAATAACATTGGGGTAATTCATGATACCCAGGGCAACTACCAGGAGGCATTGAACTGGTATGAGAAGAGTATAAAGATTTCAGAGGAGATGGGCGACATTGCAGGTTTAGCCAGGACTTACAATAACATTGGCTCAATTCACAAAGCCCAACGCATCTCAAGGGCGCCAGTCAGCAGTAAAGTGAA